>JALORD010000158.1 GCA_025459145.1 Pirellulaceae bacterium
TAGCTTGGAATTGCAATTCGGGCGAGGAATTGGCAATAGAGTTCTGCAAAATGCTTGAAAAGTGTCTCTCAAATCGCCAGTGGAACAATCGGCAATCTGGCCGTATCGCCCGGTCATCTGAGCATCGAAAACGGCCCGCAAACCGGTCTGCCCAACGTTGGGCGGGCATATCACCGGAATGCGGGGGCCATTCGAGTGCTGGCGCTCGACGCACTTGGTCACGACTCGGCGAAACACTGCTCAGTGAATCATTGCTCGGCAGTTCAATCCGCAGTGATTCAATCCTCAGCAATGCAGTACAAATACTTCATCCCACGCAGGAACAACTCCTTGCCCGCAACAGCCGGCGAGGCGTCGATCGGGTCGTTCAGGACGTTCGTCGCCAGCACCTCGAACTGGTCGCTATCGCGAATGACAAGGGTCGTCCCTTCGCGGGAGGTAATGTAGACCCGGCCCGCCGCTCCGACTGGCGAGGCATACAGGCCGCGAATTCCCGGCAGGCGCGTGCGATCGAACAGGATTTTTCCGGTCGCCGCATCGACGCACGACAAGATTCCCTCGTTGGACTGCGTGAAGTACAGCCGGTTGCCGTAGAGGAGCGGCGATGGGATGTAGGGGGTTCCGCGTCCGAGTTGCCAAGCAACTTTGTCGGTGTCGGTCAGGTCTCCTCGCTGGTCCAGCGGCAGTGCGTAGAGCGCGCTTCCCCGATAACCGCTCATGCAAAAGACGAGTTTGTCGTTGGCCACGGGCGACGGGGTGACGTTGGTCACCTGGCCGCCGCATTCCCAGAGGATCTCGCCGGTGTTCAGGTCGTAGCTGCGGACCCGCGTGGTGGCGTTGGTAATGACCTGAACCTTGCCGGCCCGCTCGACGATGATCGGCGTCGCCCAGGCGCTGACTTCGTCGCGATCTTTCCGCCAGCGAACTTCGCCCGTTTTGGCATTCTGGGCGACAATGAATGACTCCCCTTCGTGATCCCAGGTGGTCACCAGCGTGTCGCCATACAGGGCGGGCGAGCTTCCTTCGCCAAAGCTGTTGCGGGTATTGAAATCGCCGAAGTCCTGCTTCCAGATTTCGTTCCCTTCCAGGTCGTAGCAGTAGACGCCGCGCGAGCCGAAAGGCACGAACAGATGCTCGCCGTCGGTCACCGGCGTCGCCGACGCGAAGTCGTTGTCCGGATGGTGCCCTTCGTGCGGGACTTGTTCGGTGGCGGTCTTCTGCCAGAGCGTCTTGCCTGTGGCCCGGTCGAGGCACATCACCACAAACTGGTGAATCTTGTTCGGAAACTTGATGCCGAACGGCCGCATCGGTTGATCCTGGGGTTCGGGAATCGACGGGTCCTTGCGATCGGTTTCGATCGCGGTCAGCACGAACACCTTGTCGCCCCAGATGACCGGCGTCGAGCTTCCCACGCCGGGGATGGCGACCTTCCAGCGGATGTTCTTGGTGTTGTTCCACTCGGTGGGCGGATTCCCATCGGGCGAAACGCCGGTGGCCAGCGGACCACGCAATTGTGGCCAGGCATTGGTGGGTGGTTCCGCACAGGCGGCCGACGCAAAAGTCAGACAGACGAGTACGAGGAGCGTGCGAATCGCGAAATGGTGCATCGAATCGACTCCCGAGGATGTAGCAATGATTGCGACCAGCTATTTTCGTGGAGAAGTCAGCGGTCGGAGGTCAGGTGTCTCGACTTCCGTCCGCCGTCTTCCCAACTGCGGGACTGCCGTGTTAAACGGCTACTTGGATAGCTTGTTCAACACACTTGCCGCCCGCAACCGTACCTCGGGACGGACGTGCGATTTTGCGGCGGCGGCGAGCGCTTCGCGAGTCTGCTGGCGGCCCGCTTGCTTCGCGAGTCCGCGCTCGGCCTCGTCGGCAACGCTGCTGGCTTCATCGCCGAGCAGCGGAATCAGCCGCTCGACAACTTCCGGGCCGTCGTGAATGGCGACGATCTTGGTGGCGCCCCACCGCTCGACGAGTTGGTCCGACTCAAAGTACGGCGAAATCTTGTCGAGCACTTCGGCGGGTAAGCTGCGTGGGCTATGTTTGGCGTCGGCTAGCCGGGCCTGGGCCGCGGCCGAGCGGAGCGGATCGGGACTGCGGCACTGGGCGATCAAATAGCTCCAGGCCTCGGCGTCGTCGAATTCACGGGTCAGCGGATAGGCCACTTGAAATTTAAGGGCCGGGCTGCCGCTCTCAAAGATCTTCACGAGCGCTCGCCGAACTTCCTCGGCCCGCTGCACGTTGCGGCAGCTTTCCGACCAGCGAATCGCTGTCTGCACCACCTCCTCGTCCGAACTGCCGAGCGCATCGAGCAGGAGCGACGGGTAGAACGCGTCGTTGGCCTTGTAGCTGCCAACCGTTTCGGTGACGAACTTCGCGACCCGCCGATCCTGGCTCGCGACCAGCGGTCGGAGAATTTCGCACGCCGATTCATTGCCCCCTTTGGCGACGCCGGCAATCACGAGCCGAGTCAGGTGCAGTTTGGGCCCTTCGGGAAAATCACGCTCAAGCACCGCCACGGCGCGGCGGGCGAGAAGCTCGTGCTCGCGGGCATCTTTCAGACCTTCGGCGTACTTCCAGAAACCGCTCAGCGAGGCTTCGACGAGACTCGGCCCGCGAACTTCCCAGGCCGCCAGGATCCGCCGCGCCCGCAGTCGGACTTCGGCATCGTCGCTTTCGGCAGCGCCGAGCAACATTTCGCGGCGCGGGCGGCCGATCGCAATCAGGCGAGTCGTGGCGCTCTCGCGGCTGGCGTAGTCGTCGGCGCCGAGTTGTTTGACGAGTCGGCGGATTTCTGCCTCCTCCGGCAACGCCTCGGCGGGTTTGGGCGCCGTCTCGGGAAAGAGGCGGTCGAGCAGCAGGTTAAGTCCGTCGGCGCCCAGGGCGTGCATCCTCTGGGGGTCGTAGGCGGAACCCTTGGCCCCCATCAGCGTCAGCTCGTCGGCCACCCGGTCGGCCAGGCTGCTGGCGACATCCTGGGCCAGGGCGGGCCGAGCGAGGTCGCTGGCCAGGCTCACGGCTGTGCTGAGCGCCAACACCGTCACGCAGGTTGCCGTCCAAGTTCGCACCGCTAGTGGCCTCGCGTGACTGCCCTCGTTTCCCGGAAGTTTGTCCTCCGCCATAGTATTGCCGCCCGCGCGGGCGGCCGCAAATGGCTAAGAGGGCAGGGGAGAGAAGGGGAGGAAAGGCGGGGCAGGGAAGGGCAGGCTCTGGGAAGCTGGAATCTCACGCCGATCCAGCGACGCCTCGCACCGCGCTAGGGTTCTTCCGCTTCGACCCAGAGCAGAAACCCGAAGGTCGGCTCACTCGTCGAGCGGAGCACCCTTGAGCCGTCGGGAGCGGTCTCGACACGGTCCGTGCGATAGCGGAGCAGCACGAGATCGTCCTCAGGGGACTTGATCTGCAACGTCTTGCCGGCCGATGACCAATGAGCCCCCCCATTGGTCAGTTGCTCGTAATCTTCTTTTGAAAGGCCTCCCCGTGACGTCCCCGTGGGAGTCCGGACGACAAAGACCGGCTCGCCCCCTTCTGGCGCGTGGACAAACGCTTCGATCGACTGCTCTCCCGCCTCAAGCGTTGCCCAGCCATGTTGAACCCCTTCAAAGCCCTGCGCGGGGATCTTCCCGTGGCTGGAGCAGAGCCGCCATTTTTTTCCCGGCGGGAGGTAAAGCCGAAACTTCCATTCGCGATCGCCGCGTGCCGGCAGTTCAAGTACATGGACCTTGCTGCGGTCATTAATGGTGAGATATCCCAGTTCGGCCCGCAGCGCAACGATTTGCTCGGCTTGCTGGGCGGTGGTGGCCTTCAGTTCGGCAACCTGCCGCTGGGCTGCGGCGTGCCGCCGGACCACGCCGTAGTAGGCTGCCACGAAACAGGCCAGCGCGGCCATGGCGAGCAGCGACAAAAGTGAGAACCGCAAAAATCTCGGCGGCTTGCCAGTGGGTCGCGGGGGGGGCTCGATTTGCGGGAGTTCGTCGACAGAACGCATGAGGCACTGGCAGAGATGGGGGATTCGAGCGTACTGGCAAGACTGGCGACGGGAGCCGCGCTTGGCCAATTCTATTCGCCGCCGATCGCGAATTATTGGGGTAAACAAGCAATTGGGGGATGCGACGAGTAACGCTCGCCCATTACAGTAGCAGCGAGCCTGGTCTCTTGTGCGAGTTCTTCCGCCTATCGTTCTGGCAACCGAGTCCGCATGTCGCAGCCCGAATCCAAGCCTGTCGCGAGCGACGCGGCTCCACGCAGCATCAGCGAGATCTCGCTTGTCATTCTGGCGGTGCTCGCCGTCGGCGCGACGGTCACCTGGCTGGGCCCGATTCTAAAGCCGTTCCTGACAGCCATCTTTCTGTACTTCACCACTCGCTCGCTGGCCCGCGGGCTGATGCGGCGAGGCTGGCCGGCTTGGCTCGCGTATCTGGTGCTGTTTGTCACGGCTGCCGGAATAACCACCCTGGTCTCGCTGTACGTTTATAGCGAAGCGTCCGCGTTCCTGCGGGATTGGGAAAAGTACCAGCAGCGGCTGGTGGAGTTGCTTGGAGCGCGAGTCACCCAGTGGTTCGATTCGATCGACGACATCTTCGTCATGTCGACTTCGGAGATCGTCAAACTGGCCTTCGAACAAAGCGTGGGCACACTTGAATTCATGCTGATGACGTTCTTCTACCTCCTGTTCATGATCCTGGGCGGCCAGCGGATGCCGGGAAAAGTGCGCCGCGCCCTACCGCCGGAGCGGAGCGAGCGGGTCCTGGCGATTGCCGACGAGATCAGCCAAAGCATCGAAGAATTCATGCGGGTGAAAACGATCGTCAGCCTGGGGATGGGGATCTCTGCCGCGGCAATCTGCTACTTCTTCGGACTTGATCAGTGGCTGCTGTGGGGCTTTACGTTCTTTGCCCTCAACTACATTACCTACCTGGGCAGCATCGCAGCCTGTGTTCCGCCGATCTTGATGGGTCTCGTTGAGACGAGCGGCCTGTTTGCCGCCGCGGTGCTGGCGACGCTCATCGTGCTCAATCGGCTGTTCTGGATCGATTGGGTCGAAATTCGCATGTCGGGCGAGCGGCTCGACATTTCGTCCGTGCTCATCTTCCTGTGGCTGGCGTACTGGGGCTGGACGTGGGGTGTTGTGGGGCTGATTCTGGCGTACCCTCTGCTCGTGAGCTTGAAACTGACGCTGCAGCACTTTGAGCAGACCGAGCGGCTGGCGATCCTGATGGAAGAAACATAGCTTCCACCGACCGCATGCAGCGCAACAAAAAGCGGCCTCGTCGTAAACGAGACCGCGTGTGTTAACCGCGTGTGTTAACCGCGTGTGTTAACAAGGTACTGTTCGACTGCGAACTCTACTCCAGCAACTCGGCCAGCAGCTTGCTGATGTCGCTGGCGTTCTTTTCGCCTGAACCGATCCGCATCAGGCGGACTTTCCCTTCCTGGTCGATAACGACGACGTGGGGAATGCCGCTAACGGCGTAGTAGTCGGACATTTCCGAGCCCTCCTGAATGGCGAAGCGGTGCTTCAGGTTGTGCTCTTCGGCAAACTTGACGAGCATTTCCTGCTCGTCTTCCGGGCTGACCTTCGTCCCTTGAGCGGCCCGCGCGGCCTTGTTGGTTTCCGCATTCCACTCGTAGTTGTAGTAGCGGGTGAGCCCGACAATCACGAGTCCCTTGTCGGCGTACTTCTCGTTCCATTCGCGCAGGTGCGGGAACGTCGCGATGCAGGGACCGCACCAGACGGCCCAGAAGTCGAGCAGAACGACTTTGCCCTTCAGGTCGTTATCGGTCAGCGGCGAACCATTGACCCAGGCCGAGACGGCGAGGGGAGCAGCCGGACTGCCAATGAGCTGTGCCAGCTTCTTGCCGGACTCAATGCTCTTATCGAGAGCCGTCCAGCTTCGGTCGAGAGAGGTTACCATTTTGGTAAAGGCTTCGTCCTCGCTCGTGGCGACCAGTTTCTCGGCAAAGGCCTTGGCCGCGGCCAGTTTTTTCGCCGCTTCGTCCGGCTCGCTGCGCGCGAGCGAGCTGATCTCCTGCTGGACCTTCCGCGACCACTTGCTGAGGGTTCCCGCATCGGGCTTTTCGGTGAGAGACTTTTCGAGGTCAGCCAGTGATGTCTGTGCGAGTTCGATGGAACTGCGGTACGAGGGGATGATGCGATTGGCCGTCGCCACCAATGTCTTGGCCTTGTCGGCAGTCGGTTCGACTTTCGCGAGCGCCTTCTCGAGCTCCGCCAGTTTCGCAGCCGCTTCGGTCGGCTTCGAGTTCATGATCGATGCGATCCCGTTGAACTGCTCTCCCAAAAACTTGTTGAGCAGGGCATCGTCATCGGGAGACGCTTGAACCTGCTCAGCGGTAACCGGGGCAGGAGGTTGAGTCTCCTCCCCGCGCAGATTGGTAAGCGGAACTACAGCCAACAGTGTGGCGGCAAATGCCGGAAGCAGAAAGCGCAGGCGGGACATGAGGGGGCTCCACAGAAAGGGGTGACGACAGCCAATCATTGGAGAGTTGGCTGGTCATAAGTGCAAGAGTCGCGGCGAATGTTCAGCAGAAAAACTCAGCCCAGCAGTTCACTTTGCTGATCATCTAACGCATCATTCGCTCGCGGATGTGTCAGGCCATTTCATGCCGCTTCAACACTTCGAATGGGGCAGGTCGCAGCCGTGCTCCCACGAATGCCGCCGTCGAGTCCTGGCCTTTTGACGATGCACGGCATCATCCTGCAACTTAGGAGTTGGCGGCTGGAATCAGATCGTCGCCCAGACCCTGAGGCAATTCGCGTAGTTCGATGGTCTGGGCATCGCGAATCGCGCTGAGGGGGATCACTTGGTGCGGTGCACTGCCGGGCGAGGTTGCTTCGAGCATCCACGCTCCTTCTTCATATCGCAGCCGTAGCGGGATGACGTGCAAGAGTTGCCGGGCCGCGTCGGGTGTGCCCGGCTCCACCGTCAGCCGCACGACGGTTTGAGCCACGATGTGCTCCAGCAGGAGTGGCAGATACGGCGCGTCGGGAAGGGCGTTCAAGGGGGTGACGTGCGGTGAATCGATTCGCAGCCGTACCTCGTTCAGCCGCTGCCGAATCGCTGGGCGTTCCGAGCCGATGAGCTTGGCAATCGCCGACTCGAGATTGCGAGCCAGATCCTTGGGCAACGCCTCGCCGGCCACGCGAGCTCCCACCACCAAGGCAATCATCTCGTCCAGCGTGGGACGCTCTGGCTTCCAGAAGAAGTCGTGGGCCAGGCGAATCCCCTTCTCACCGCGCGGCGAGTCAATCGGGATTCCACAGCCGCGGAGGAGCTGAATGTCGCGAAAAATCGTGCGGGTGGAGCAATTGAACTGAATCGCCAATTCCTGGGGAGACCAGACCTGCCCCGCCTGCAGTTGGCGAAGGATCTGCAGTGCCCGCTGGGTGCGCACAATTGCTGATGCCGTGCTCGCCGAGGCGGACTCGGCGGTCGGGGGGCACTCGGGGGAGGTGGTGGACGTACTCATAAGCGTAATTTTCCGGCAGTAGCGACAGCCAAAAAAACGCCGCTGTCCCTCCTAAAGCAGAGATCGCAATTCGCAGGCGAATGCGGGCCATAATCTGCAATATCGCCAGATTGGCAGCCGAGGTCGGAGGCCGGAGGAGAGGAGGGCGCAGGCCCGGGGCGTTCGCGGCTGGCCACAGGTGAGCCTCGGACGGCGGACTGCTAGTGCCATGCCAGCATGCTAGCTGAGGAATTTCTTGAGAAATTGCGAGCTGGCTGGTTGATTCTTTCTCAAGACAGCTCTACATTGCCCCAAGTCGTGATGAAAACGGAGCATCGCGAACACGCGGCCTTTGCTACTCGTACATCTCGTACCACTGAAGTTGCCGCTGGTGAGGCGCGGGAGGATTTCCCGCAGTCGGAGTCCGGGCGAGTCGCAAGGCTTGTATTCGGGCAGTCACCGCTCAGGGATTGGAAAGACGCGGTGAATCGTCGGTTTTTTTGGGTGTAACGTGCGGTTGCCGGCCTGCAAGGTAGCGTGGCTGATCCGTCGTCGCCCACTTCCTCGTGGCAACGTCCCTCGCCGGACGAAGCGTCCCACGTTGTTGGCTCGGCAGCTATTCAAGAGGCGTGCCATTGCGCGCCGGCCGGGCAAATGTACTCGTATTTTGGGCGCTAGGTGCGCCTGATCTCAGAAGGAGCTGTTTCCGTATGAAGAGTCTTCGAAAATCGCGCAGTTCAGATCGGCGTCGCAGCACACAGCGGCAGAACTTTCTGCGTATGGAGCGTCTGGAAGACCGCATGGTGCTCTCAGGAGCATCACCTGTCGCCGTGAACGATTTGTATCAGGCGATGATGAATGAGTCGCTCGCGATCGACGCCCCGGCCGGAGTACTGGCGAACGACACCGACGCGGAAGGGGACGCTCTGTCGGCCGCACTGTTCAGCGGACCCACGAATGGCACGCTCAGTCTCAACCAGGACGGCTCGTTCAACTACACGCCCAACGACGGGTTCAGCGGGACCGATAGCTTCATCTACTTTGCCAACGACGGCACCTCGAACAGCTTGCTGGCCGCAGTAACGCTGCAGGTTTCGGGGAGCGAGAATACCGCGCCCGTTTCGCAGGACGACAGCTATAGCGTCACCGAGGACAGCGTCCTCAACATCGGCTTCACCGAAGGTGTGCTGGGCAACGACACCGACGCCGAGGGAAATGCCCTCTCCGCGGCGATCGTCGATGGTCCCACCAATGGCACCCTCGCCCTGAACGCCGACGGTTCGTTTACCTATATCCCCAATGCCGATTTCTCCGGCGTTGATACGTTCACCTATGTGGCCAGCGATGGCACCGCCGAGGGGAACGTCGCCACGGTGACGATCACCGTCGACCCGGTGAACGACAGTCCGGCGGCGGTGAACGACTCGTTCACGATGGACGAAGACACCTCGCTCGACGGCAACGTGCTGGCCAACGATACCGACCCGGACGGCGATCCGCTCACGGCGTCGCTCGTCAATGGTCCCTTGAACGGGTCGCTGACCCTCAACACCGACGGCACGTTCACCTACACGTCGAATGCGGACTTCGCCGGACTCGACGGCTTCAGCTACCTGGTGAGCGATGGCCAGGGGAACAGCCAGGTGGCGACGGTCACGATCAGCGTCAATCCGGTAAACGACGCTCCGGTCGGCGTGAACGACGAATACACGACCGAGGAAGACACCCCGCTGGTGATCGCCGCCCCGGGCGTGCTCGGGAACGATACCGATGCCGAAGGGGATGCGCTCTCGTCGGTTGTGGTCAGCGGCCCGGCCAATGGTTCGCTCGCACTGAATGCCGACGGTTCGTTCACCTATACGCCCAGCGAGAACTTCCACGGCACCGACAGCTTCAGCTACCTGGCCAACGACGGTCAGGCCGATAGCGAAGTGGCCACGGTGACGATTACCGTCACCCCGGTCAACGACGATCCGGTGGCTGCCGATGACGCCTATGCGGTCGACGAGGATACGACGCTCACGGTCGATCTGGCCGGGGGTGTGCTCGCCAACGATACCGATGTCGATGGCGATCCGCTGGCCGTGTCGCTGGTGAGCGGACCGGCCAATGGCACGCTGACCCTCAATGCTGACGGCTCGTTCGAGTACACGCCGGCATCGAATTTCAATGGCAGCGACAGCTTCACTTACAGCGTGAGCGACGGCACGTCGAGCGCCGAAGCGACCGTGACGATCGCGGTCAACCCGGTCAACGACCCGCCGGCGACCGTCAACGACGAGTACACCACCGCGGAAGACACGCCGCTGGTGATCGCCGCTCCGGGCGTCCTGGCGAACGATTCGGATGTGGATGGCGATCCGCTCGAAGCGATTCTGGTCAACCCGCCACAGCACGGTTCGGTGACCCTCAACGCCGACGGTTCGTTCACCTACACCCCCGGTGAGAATTTCAACGGCGTCGACGGGTTCAGCTACCTGGCCGACGACGGGGCCGGCAACAGCGAAGTGGCCAGTGTCACGATCACCGTGACTCCGGCCAACGACGCCCCCGTGGCCAGCGACGATGTCTACGCTACCGACGAAGACACGGAACTGACAGTCGATGCGGCCGGCGGTGTGCTGGCCAACGACACCGACGTGGATGGCGATCCTCTGACCGTCGAAATTGTGAGCGGCCCGGCCAATGGCACGCTGACGCTCAATGCCGACGGTTCGT
>JALORD010000159.1 GCA_025459145.1 Pirellulaceae bacterium
TCGAAATTCGCTTCACGGTGAAGGGGGAGCGCTACTTGCCGACTGCGCTGGCTTCGATGACCGCCAAATACGCCCGCGAGCTATCGATGCGGGCGTTCAATGCGTTCTGGCAGCGCCACGTTCCGGCCTTGCGCGCCACGGCCGGCTATCCGGTCGACGCCCGACGATTCGCGGACGAAATCCGCCCCGCCCAGACGAGCCTTGGCATCGACGACCGCGACCTGTGGCGCTGTCGCTGAATGCCGCCTGTGTAAGCCCAGCTCAGCTCGCTTCTTCGGAAGTGGGAGCCGCGGGCGGGGGCTCAAACTTCGGGGCACTGACCTCGTCGAAATCGTCGTAGTCCACCGTGCGCCGAGGCTGTCGCGGTTTGCTCGGCGCGGAGTTGAACGTGTCGGTAAAGTCGACCTGCGACCGCAAATCGTCGAGGCTCTTGCGGAAGTCGCGGTACATGCCGCCAAACTTCTTGGCCACATCCGGCAGGTTCTTGCCAAATAGCAGCACCGCCACCACGCCGACGATTAACAGCTCCTGAAAGCTAAGACCAAACATGCAAACACCTGGCAGGAGGGTAGGAAGGTGGAACGAGGATCGCTGTGCTTGTGCCGCGGCGCGCTTTGAGCAGGCGCTCGGGCGAACGCCGCTGATGCCCAAAGCCTCGCACGGCCCGGGCCAGCGCTTTCCGAAAGCGCGGCGCGAGCGCTAGGCGTCTTTCTTCGCACCCGGCTCGTCGTCCTTGTCCACACCGGCCATTCCCTCCTTGAACTCGACCACGCCGCGACCCAGCGAACGCATGACGCTGGGGAGCCGGTGGCCAAACAGGATGAAAATCACCAGCACGATCAGGAGCAGTTCCCAATGTCCAATACCGAACATGAATTCGCTCTCGCACAAAAAAGAGTGGTGACTGAATGTCGAGCGGCGAAAGCGGGCAGCCGCCCGGCTGGGCGGCGCCAGAACCTGCTCGTTTTCCGACCGACTACAAGCCCGTCGTGGTGGGCTCTTCCGCTGTCCCCTGTTCCATTCCCTCGCGGAATCCTCGCAAGCTGGCTCCCGCCGACTTCAGAAGCCCGGGCAAGCGATGGCCAAACAGCAGGAAGGCAACGAACGCTACGATCAAAACTTCCCAGTGACCCATTCCAAACATTGGATCTCTCCCGCTACGCGATTGATGAAGCACGCCACACAAGGGGCGAGCGGCGAAAGCGGGAGACAGCCCGGTTGGGCGTCACCAGAACCTGCTCGTCACACCAAATATCGTACAAAGCAGGCATCCCCGGTGTCAAATCGGGAATGCCTTGAATGCTACCCGGCCAGCCGCAGTGTCGCCTGCTGCACTGGCCTCACAACTCTATATGCCACAACTGCTTACGGCGAGGGAATCTCAAATCGGGCTTCCAGAACCTTCGTGATCCGCGCCGATGTTTCCTGCAAATGGGCCCGGCTGTAGGCGTCGAGCTTGCTGGCCACCGGCTGGTTGTCGAGCAGGCTCTTGATCCGCTGCTGCAAATTGGCCAGCTCGGCGTAGGCAATCGTCTGGCAATCCTGCGGAGCGCCGCTGCTTCCGAGGGCCAGCGACGAGAGGTCATCCAGATACGACCGCTGCAGATTCCGGCGAATGCTGCTGATGGCGGGCTTCCGGAGCGAGTAGTCCCCTTCCTTGGTGCTCTCGACCTCGCTGTAAATGGCCTTTGTCAGGCGCTGGATCAACTCGGCCGTGGTCAGGGCATCGGCATCCGCCGACACCCGCAGCTCGGCGTCGTGCATCCGTTTCAGGTTCACGCTCGACAACAGCTGCGCGAGGATTCGCTCCTGCCACTGCAGGACAAAATCGTGAATGCCGAAATCCTTGCGGGTGGTGTTGCTGGTTCCCCAGTGCGACCAGTTCGACCAGCCGAGCTGGTTATAAAGTTCCGGCGGGAACTGGAACGGCTTGTCGTTGAAGACGTTTTCTTCGAGCAGGCCGAGCGCATCGCGCTGCAATTGCACATCGACCAGGGCGATCGGCGGGCGGGCGTCCTTGTCTCCCTTGTGGCTGCGGGAGGTCTTCAGGCCGCCGACATACCGCGACACAAAGTACATTCCCTGACCCTGCTGGGCCAGGAGCACATTGAACACACGGCGAGCCTGCGTGTAGTCGTCGCCGTCCTTGGTCACCCGATCGACCATCCCGGGAATCAACTCCTGAACGAGTTGCATCCGCACCTTGGCGTATTCGAGCGGATCGCTTCCCAGGTCGAAGCGGTTGCTGTCCGGATCGGGATCGATGCCCCGCGTGTCCTCGTCGGTGGCGTACTGCAACTGCGGCTCGCCGCTGCGCGAGGCGATCTTCTTCAGTTCCTCAGCCTGGTCCCCTTTAACCTGCTTGTAGCCGTACTCGATGGCCCAGTGGTCGTAGGGACCCAGCGTCGTGTTGTAGAAGTCCCCCTGGGTCCAGCCCTTCGGGACGATATTCGAGGGGTTATAGTCCATGACCGAAGCAACCAGACAGCCGTTCGCTTTGCTGGGATCGTTCATGTCCTTCAGGCTCTGCCACTTGCTGGCCTTGAAGTTGTGCCGCAGGCCGAGCGTGTGCCCGACTTCGTGCATGGTGACTTCCTTCAGCCCCTGCTGGATCAGCTTTTCGAGGTTTTCGGCCGAAATTTTCGCATCGGCAGCAAAGCCTTCGATCGCTGCCGACCCAAAGGCGAGTTGCAGCGGCATACCGTGCCCCACTCGGCACTGATCGATCCGTCCGACGCGCGGCGCGAAAATGCTCTGGTCGGGCCGCGCCGCATTGGTGCCGATATCGAGCACTCCGCCGGTCATTTCGGCGATCGACGCGGGGGTGAATGTCTCAAACTCCTGCTTCCAGCTGGTCAGGAAATCGGCGTCGAAAATGATGTCGGCGTCGAGGATTTGTCCCGTGTAGGGATTCACGCGGCTGGGGCCCATCGCAAAGCCCGCGTTGCTCGTGATCCAGCGGAAGAAGTTGTAGCGGACATCTTCCGGGTCTTTGTCGTCGTTCTCGAGCTGCTGATGCACCTCGATCGCGTTTACAAAGCCGGCCTTCTCAAACGCCTTGTTCCATTCGTAGATTCCGTCGTAAATCGCCTTGCGATACTTATACGGCACCGTCTTCTCGATGTGGAAAACGATCGGCTTTTTCGGCGGCGAGAGCTCGGCCGACGGATCGGCCTTCTGCAAATCCCAGCGGTTGATGTAGCGGACAAACTGCTCGCGATCGGACTTGTTCGAGAAGTCCTTGACCACGGTCAGGAAGTAGCCGACTCGCGGGTCGGCCAGACGCGGCTGATAGCCGGTCGTCGGAATCTTGGTGATCGAATAGTGGACATGGATCGTCACGCCCCGCGAATCGGGAACGGTATCGATTTCCATCTGCCCGCTGGAGGCGTAGGTCGCGTCGACTTCCAGTTCCACGTTTTCGGGGAACGCCTTGACCTTGGAGATCAGCGACTTCTGGGGGGAAAACATGAATCCCGGCAGCGTCTGTCCAATCTGGGGCAGATCGCTCATAAACACGGGCGTGAGGTCGACCAGGTCGCCTCCTTTGGGACCCTTCAGGTTGGTGGGCAGGCTGAACAAGACGCTGTCGGTATAGGCCGCCCGCACGGCCCGCGACTCGGGCGAGTTCGCGTCGGCCTTGAAGCGGACGTTCTTGCGAATCACATGGACGTTGCTGCCGACTTTGCGAAACTGCCAGACCCAGTCGTCGCCGAAGCCCCAGGTCATGCCCCCCAGGAGATCTCCCTTGCCGATGCCCCGGCTGATCGCGATCAGCACGATGAATTCGGAGTTGTAGTCTCCCGGCTTGAGTTCGGCGAAGATGCCGTTGTCCTTGTAGTGCAATTCGAGCAAGCCCGATTCGGACTTGGTGTCCTTCAGCATGGCCGCGTAGGGGGCGGGAGCGGAGCCCGAGGGCTTCGACTCTCCATCCTTCGCGCCGGCATTCATCGGCGAAGGATTGCTGGGAGCATCGGCGGCCGCGGGGTTGGCGGTGGGCGCGTCATCGTCCGCAACCAGCGGAGCAGCTCCCAGACCCACGAGCAACAGAAACGCCGACGGAACGAAAAGGCCGCGCATTACCATCGTGAAGACTCTCGAAATAAGTCCAGGGATGCCCGACGTCGGCGACGCGGGCCGGAGTGCACAAACCGGCGGGTTTCAGCCTGGCAGGCCCAGGGCGGGAAGCCCTAAAATATACCCCAACTTCTATCTATTGCCACAACTAGGGAGGTTTTTGACGATTAGGAGGACTTGTTTTGCTGCCGAGGCCGTCCTGTACCGCACCATCTGACCGACATCCCCATGAGTGCCACAACCGACGCCCTGGGTTCTTTTTTGCCGCTTGTGCAAGTGCAGCGGATTGACCCTCACCGAGGGAGCGGCTGGAGCGGGGCCGGAATCTGGAGGGTGCATCTCCAAACCGGCCAGCTTTTCTGCCTCCGCCGCTGGCCCGTAGAGCACCCTTCGCCGGAACGGCTCCGCTTGATCCACGCTGTTCTTACGTACGCCGGCCGCTCGGGGATCGATTTTCTGCCCATTCCGCGGCCAGCCGCCGGGGGAGAAACCTTTGTGAAGGTGGCTGGTACTCTCTGGGAACTGACCCCCTGGATGCCTGGGAATGCCGATTTTCGGAGCCATCCGCATCCCCAGCGGCTCGAAGCGGCGCTTGAGGCACTGGCCCGGTTTCACGCGAGTACCGCCGATTTTGCCCCGGCAAGGGGCCCGGCGCCGGCGCTGGTCGAACGACTCGCGCGGGCCGAGGAGTGGCTCGATGGCCCGCTCGATCGATTGGGTGAGGCAGGTCGCCGAACCGACTCGACAATTCGTGACGCGGCGGATGCCGGCGACGCGGCCCGATCGATTCTCTTCCTCGCCGGAAAGGCGCTGCCGCGACTGCGGGATCGGCTCGCCTTGGCGGCCGGCGAGTCCTTACGGTTGCAGCCCGCGATCCGCGATCTGCACCACGAGCACGTGCTGTTCATCGGGAACGAGGTGAGCGGATTCATCGACTTCGGCGCCTTGCGAATCGATACGCCGCTGGCCGATATCGCCCGCCTCGTGGGAAGCCTGATAGGAGACGACCCGCCAGGCTGGGAGCGGGCGCTGGACGCTTACGACCGGCGGGGCACTCTGACTGCCGAGGACCGTGCGCAGATTCGCCTGCTCGACGAAAGCGGAACCGTGCTGGGAGGGCTCGAGTGGCTGCGCTGGCTGTGGCTCGAGAAGCGCGACATGGGCGACCCGCAGCGCGTCGCGGGCCGACTCGAGGAACTTGCCGCGCGATTGCGCGTGCTCAGTGGCCTCTGAGACCAGCCGCTACTCGGCCGGCTGGCTGGAAGGAGCAGCAGCTCGTGCGGGCAAAAACTTCTCGAACGAAATGGCGAACTTGTCGTCCTGTTTGGCCAATTGCTTGTTGAGTTTGCCGACCAGCTTTGCGTTGTCTTCGGCCAGCTTTTCCTCGAGGAGGTCGCGCACCGAGTCGCTCAGCGAGCGGACCACCGGACCGTCGAACTTGCTCACCCGCCGCAGGCGGAAGTCGAGAATCGCGAGGCGAGCCTCGGCCACGCGCGGCGAGAACCGCATCGCCGGCGGGAAGGTCGTCGGATCGAGCCGCGTCCCAATTTCGAGGTTTGCCGCCAGCCGCACACGGGTATCCGCCTCGGCCGAGATGCTGAAGACCTGCACCCCCTTTTGCCAGAGCGAGCGCCGCCCCATCACACGCATCTGGGCCACCACCGTCACCGGCAGGGCGATCCGCCCACCGGATAGCTCCTCCATTTGCCCGATGTCGATGTGGAACTGCTCGTCGGGGTCGGTCAGCTCCGCCCGGTACATCGTCCAGGCGCCGTCGTTCACCGCCTTGAACTTGCGGTGCGTCTTGATTTGTCCATCATCGAGCCGGACCGAGAGGCCGTCAAAACGCTGGTCGGTATGCCCCCAGTTTTTCCGCTTCTCGTACTCGTGTGGGATGTGCTCACGGACGAGATCGTTGATCCAGCGCTGAAACTCGGGCGAGGGGACAAATGGCGCGGCCCGCTCTTCGGGCTCTGGCCGCTCTGTAGGCTCCAGCGGCACGGCCAGCTCTGGCGGCTGAGCATTGGTCACCGTGGCCGGAACAAGCTGGGCCTGGGCCATCGACACCCACAAGGTGACGGCCAGCCCCACGGCCGCACAAAGCGCAGGGCGCTCGCAGTTGCCCGCGCCCGCCATTTCCCAGGCCGTCCGCATCGATTCGCTCCTTCCGGGCGCAGAACGCCACCCATCTGCCCACCCTGGCGGAGGGTATGAGATGCTTCCCGTTCGGCCAAGGGCAATCTGCCGGCTTGCGGGCTCGCAGCTGGGCCGATTTCCTCGGAAACGGTCCCCGTCGCCCGGCTTGCCCTGCGGCGCGCGTTCGGCGAAAACGGGGCAATTCGGGAAGGTCCCCCCTGCCTGTTCAGTCGCATGACGAAGGTTCCCACACAGCCGCTACTTGAGCCCTCTGCCGCCGGCGGTGCAGACGCCGCACCGGCCCGCATCGGCTCGATCGACGCCTACCGCGGCCTTGTCATGTTTCTCATGGCGGCCGAGGTGCTCGAACTGCGTTCGATTGCAAAGAACGTCCCTACCGACTTCTGGAAATTCCTCGCCTGGCACCAGACGCACGTCGAATGGGCCGGCTGCACGCTGCACGATTTAATCCAGCCGTCGTTTTCGTTCCTGGTCGGAGTCGCCCTGCCGTTCTCGATCGCGAGTCGTTTGAGTCGCGGACAGTCGCGGTGGTGGATGTCGCTGCATGCCCTGTGGCGGGCGATTCTGCTCGTGCTGCTGGGCGTCTTCCTGCGGTCGATGTCACGCAATCAAACCAACTGGACGTTTGAAGACACGCTGTCGCAGATCGGCCTCGGCTATTTTCCGTTGTTCCTCTTGGGCTTCACGCGGCAGCGGTGGCAATGGGTGGCGCTCGCCGTCGTGCTCGTTGGCTACTGGGGCTACTTCGCGTTCGCCTCGCTCCCGCCGGAAGATTTTCCGTATGCCGAAGTAGGCGTCTCACCCGACTGGCACGAGAAACGTAACTTCGCCGGCTTCGCGGCCCACTGGAACAAGAACAGCAACCCGGCTTGGTCGTTTGACCAGTGGTTCCTGAATCTGTTCCCGCGGGAAAAGCCCTTCACGCACAACGGCGGCGGCTACTCGACGCTCAGCTTCATCCCCACCCTGGGGACGATGATCCTGGGACTCATCGCCGGTGGCTGGCTGCGGCAACCGGTCTCATCGTGGACGAAGTTCGGCTGGCTGATGATCGCGGGTGGGCTCTCGCTGGCTGCCGGCTGGATCCTGCACGAGACGGGTCTCGCGCCCGCCGTGAAGCGAATCTGGACTCCCGGCTGGACGCTCTACAGCGGCGGCTGGTGCTTCTTCCTTTTGGCCGCGTTTTATGGCGTCATCGACTGCGGGAAGCTGGTCTCGTGGAGTTTCCCCTTGCGCGTGATTGGGGCCAACTCGATCCTGGCCTACATCATGGCCCACGGCTGGGACACGTTCATCCTCCGCTCGTTCAAGATCCACTTCGGCAACGACGTCTTCCAGATCTTCGGCGAAGCCTACGAACCGCTGGTCGCTGGCACGACCATCCTCGCGATCTTCTGGCTCATCCTGTTCTGGCTCTATCGCCAGCGGATCTTCATTCGAATCTAACCCCGGTTAACCCCGGCCCCCAGGCCGGCGGCGCTTCAGCGCCGCGTGGGCGCGGCGGTTAACCCCGGCCCCCAGGCCGGCTGCCGGCGATCGGCGCGATACATCGGCCGGGCGCGGGTTTCCGACCCCGCCCTTACCGCTGAACGGAGGCGATCATCTCCACGGCTCTTTCATTTCCGCCAAGGCTGCCGCTTGAATTCGTATTCGGAATTAAGTTCGTTCTGGCCCAAGACCCTGAGAATCTGAATGTATTCGCTCAGCGCCTCTTCGACCGTTTCTTCAGGGGTCGCATGACCGCCGATACGCTGAGCCTCTCGCAACAGCTCGTCGTCGATTTCAACGTTTGTCGCCGTGGGTGAAGTTTCGCACGCTAGGACACAGGCGGCAAACGGCAGTCTCACGGCCAGCTACGCATACCAGCCAAACTGACGGGTATCCCGCCGCAACGAATCACAGCAGCTCCCATTGCCGGTAGGATTGAAGATGGACGACTGACTCGCACGCCGACCTCCGACCTCCGACCTCCGACCTCCGACCTCCGACCTCCGACCCCGCCGCTCATGCCCAACCGCCTCGCCCAAGAATCCAGCCCCTACCTGCTCCAGCACCAGAACAATCCGGTGGACTGGTATCCGTGGGGCCCCGAGGCACTCGGCCGGGCCAAGGCCGAGGAGAAGCCGATCTTTCTGTCGATCGGGTATTCGGCCTGCCATTGGTGCCATGTGATGGAGCACGAGAGCTTCGAGAACGCGGGAATCGCGGCGTATGTCAACGAGCACTTCGTGCCGATCAAGGTCGATCGCGAGGAGCGGCCCGACCTCGATCAGATTTACATGAACGCCGTGCAGATGATGACCGGCCGCGGCGGCTGGCCGATGTCGGTGTTTCTCACGCCCGATTTACAGCCGTTCTTTGGCGGCACCTACTGGCCGCCGACGCAGAAGATGGGGATGCCCGGCTTCGATCAGGTCCTGCGGGCGGTCGTCGACGCCTGGAAGAACCGGCGGGAAATGGCGGTCGAGCAGGCGCGGCAGCTGACGGAGTATTTGCAAGGGGACGGGCAGAAGGGGACCGGGGGCAGGAGCCAGGAGTCTGGGGCCGGAGGTCCGAGGCTGACGGCTGATGCCGCGCGGCAGCTGCTGGAAAATGCTCGGCGGCAGTTGGCGCGGGCGTTTGATGCCACGCACGGCGGGTTCGGCTCGGCCCCCAAGTTTCCGCACAGCATGGATTTGCAGCTTCTCCTCCGACTGTGGAAGCGCGATCCGCGGCCGGAAACGCTGCACATGGTTACGCACACGCTCGAGAAAATGGCGGCCGGCGGGATCTACGACCACCTCGCCGGCGGCTTCGCCCGCTACAGCGTCGACGAGCGCTGGCTCGTGCCGCACTTTGAAAAGATGCTGTACGACAACGGGCTGCTCGCGAGTGCGTATGTCGACGCGGCGCAATGTGGTTCGATGGTCCCCATCGAACATGCCGTGCCAGAAACGCATCCGCCGCAACTCACCGCCGGCCGAAACGACCAGCCCACATTTGCCCGAATCGTCCGCGAGACGTGCGACTACATGCTCGGTTACATGACCGACGCGGCCGGCGCATTCCACAGCACCGAGGATGCCGATAGCGAGGGCGTGGAAGGGAAGTTCTACGTCTGGACGCCGGCCCAGATCAAACAAGTCCTGGGGGACGAGCGAGGCGAGCGGTTCTGCTTCGTCTACGATGTCAGCGATCACGGCAACTTCGAGCACGGCCAAAGCATTCTGAACCTGCCGAAGACGATCGAGCAGTGCGCGAGCGTCCGCGGCTGGGAATTGCCGGCGCTGCGGAGCGAACTCGACGAATCGCGCCGCGCCCTCCTCAAAGCTCGCGACCAGCGCATCCGCCCCGGCAAGGACGACAAAGTCCTGGTGAGCTGGAACGCCCTGATGATTGATGCGCTCGCCAAGGCCGGGGCAATCCTGGGCGAGCCGCGTTATATCGCCAGCGCCACCCAAGCGGCGCGCTTCATTCTGCGCGAGATGTCTGCAAACGGCAGATTGCTCCACACGTGGCGGCACGGCGTCGCTAAGCTCGACGCCTATCTCGACGACTATGCCTACTTCATCAATGCGCTCGTCACGCTTTACGAAACGACGTTCGATGAGCGATGGATCGCCGAAGCGGTGCGGCTGGCGGACCTGATGCGGCAGCACTTCGAGGACCGCGAGGGCGGCGGCTTCTTCTTCACCGCCGACGACCACGAACAGCTAATCGCCCGGAACAAGGATTTTCAGGACGCCAGCGTCCCCAGCGGCAACGGCATGGCGGCGACGGCCCTGCTCCGGCTGGGCAAGCTCACCGGCAAGGCCGAGTATCTGGAATCGGCCGAACGGACGCTCGTGGCCGGGCGGTCGATGATGGAGCGCGCGCCTGCGGCGGCCGGGCAGCTCTTGATCGCGCTCGATCTCTGGCTGGGACCGGTTCAGGAACTGGTGCTCCTGGGGGGCGCCGAGCCGGGCGAACCGCGGTGGACGGACAGCCGACGCTCTACATCTGCGAGAATTTCACGTGCCAGGCGCCGGTCGTCGGTGTCGAGGCGATCCGTAAGGCAATCGCCGCACTGGCTCAGCCGGGAGGTGTGGCATGAGCGAAAAGTCGACCGAAACAAAGGCGGTGGAAGCCGCAGTTGCCAAGAGCCCCTTTCGCCCCATGACCGACGAGGAGCGGGCAGAGCTGGAGGCCGTCTATCAAGACCGCGGCTGCGGAGTCGAGTGCGATCCCGATTGTGGTCCGCTCGCTCCGCGAGCGGAATCCGCACCCAAGCCTACCGACGGGAAGGATACTGACGAGCGATGAACTACGGCCTCCTTCTGCTCATACTCGCGGCCGATCCGGCCGCTGCCAACGAACCCGCCCCGTCCGATACCGGATCACTCAAGAGCGAGCTGATCTTCCCGCTCGACGCCCGGCACAATCACGCCCCGGGGATCGCCGAGTTGCCGGGGGGCGAACTGGTCGTCACCTGGTATCGCGGCTCTGGCGAACGAACGGCTGACGACGTCGCCGTCTATGTCTCGCGGCGAAAGCCCGGAACCGACAAGTGGACCGACCCCGCCGTCATCGCCGACACGCCCGGCTTTCCCGATTGCAACACGGCTCTGTTTGTCGATGCCGAGCGTCGGCTGTGGCTCTTCTACCCGACGATTCTCGCCAATAGCTGGGAATCGTGCCTGACGAACTTCAAGGTCGCGCGCGACTACGCGGGCGAGGGTCTCCCCCGCTGGGACCGCGAAGCGATCATCTTCCTGAAGCCAGACGATTTTGCTCCGGCTGCGGAACGCGAATTCGAGCGGCAACTCGGTCCGCTCAAGCTGGTCCTGACCGATCGGCAAAAGGCCAGCTTCGACGAAGCCCGCCGCAAGCTGGGCGACAAGCTGTACCAGCGGCTCGGCTGGCAGCCGCGGTGCAAACCGATTCAGCTACCGAGCGGACGGATAATCCTGCCGCTCTACACCGATACGTTTTCGATCTCCCTGATGGCGATCACCGACGACGGCGGAAAGACGTGGCACGCCAGTCAGCCGCTGCTCGGGTTTGGCAACATTCAGCCGACGCTCCTGCGGCGCAAGGATGGCACGCTGGTGGCCTACATGCGCGAGAACGGGCCGCGGGGGTGCGTGCGGGTGTGCGAGTCGAAAGACGACGGCGAAACTTGGGGCGAAGTGAAGTGCACGGACTTGCCCAACTCGGGCTCGGGCCTCGATGGCGTGCGCCTCGCGAGCGGCAAGTGGCTCTTGGTTTACAACGACACGGTCCGCGGCCGCCATCAGCTGGCCGTCTCGCTCTCGTCCGACGAAGGCCAAACCTGGCCGGTTACGCGGCACCTCGAAAAGCACGCCAGCGGACAGTACCACTATCCGGCCGTCATCCAGGGAGCCGATGGCACGATCCACTGCGTGTACAGCTACTTCGTCGAAGGGGGCAAGAGCATGAAGCACGCCGCGTTTGATGAAGCCTGGATCGAGGCGGGGCAGCGATCGCCGCCAGTGGACAGGGCGGAATAATGACCAAGGACCAAGCACCAAATCGCAAACAATGACCAAATCCGAAGGTTCGAATGACTGCCGCTCCATTTAAGTCATTC
>JALORD010000612.1 GCA_025459145.1 Pirellulaceae bacterium
GCAAGAAGCAGTTGGAGAAACTGACACAATCCATTCGAGAAGTTGGACATGGTTTTGGCGACCCGGCGGTCGGAAGTCAGTGGGCGGAGGTCAGGTTTCTCGTTTCAAGTTTCTGTTTTCAAATTCTGCGTATGGTCGCGTCCATTACGTTTCCATGCCAGCCAAAGCCGGCTCATCGACGTCCGCCTGTTGCACGTCGATGCGTTCGATTCGTCCGTCACTCATGTGGATGATGCGTTCACCGTAGCGGTACACTCGGCTGTCGTGCGTGACGATGATCACCGCCCGGTCGGGCTGCACCGCAACGCGCCTCAGGAGCTGCATCACGGTCTGGCCCGAGTGGGCGTCCAGAGCGGCCGTCGGTTCGTCGCAGACCAAGAGCCGTGGCTTGTGAATCAGGGCCCGGGCAATTGCCACTCGCTGTTGTTGTCCGCCGGAGAGCTGCGAGGGAATCGCATTCATCCGCGGGCCGAGTCCTACGGATTCGAGCAGCTCGCGCGCCGCTGCGACCGCTTTGCCGCGATACTCGCCAGCAATCACCAGCGGTACCGCTGCATTTTCGGCGGCCGTGAGCGCCGGGAGCAGGTTGTATTGCTGAAAGACGAAACCGATATTCGCCGCCCGAAAGTTGACGAGCTTGCTGCCGCGCATCTGATTGAGCGGATGGCCTAAGACCGTTAGCTCGCCGGCCGACGGGTTGAGCAGCCCCGCGATGATCGAAATGAGCGTGGTTTTGCCGCAGCCCGAAGGTCCGACGAGCAGCGTCGTTTCGCCGCAGAACACATCGGCATCGACGCCGGCCAGTGCGACGGTCTTCGTGTCGCCGGTGCCGAACACCTTTTCGATGCCGCGGCAAGCGACAGCCGGTTCGTGATGAGCGAGTTGGGACATGGCGCAATTCTCTTAACCGCGAAAGACGACGGCTGGCTCCAGCACCAGCACTTTGCGGATGCTGAGGAGGCTCGTGATGATGATGATCGCCAGGACGGCAACCCCCACGCCGCCGAAGGCCAGCGGCGTCATCGACAGGCCCGCCAGGTGCGTGACGCCGCTCGTCGATTCAAAGAACGCGGCCGTCAGGCCGATGCCGATGCCGTAGCCGACGAGCCCCACGACGACCGCCTGCAAGAGGATCATGCCGATGATCCGCAGGTTGCTCACGCCCATCGCCTTGAGCGCACCGAACTGTTTCAGGTTCTCGATCGTGAACAGATAGAACGTCTGGCCAGTGATTGCTGCGCCGACGACAAATCCAAGCGTGATCGTGATCCCAAAGTTGACCGGAATTCCGGTTGAGCCGATGAAGTACCAGATCGTCTTCCAGAAGAATTGCTCCTGGGTCAGGGCCATCAGGCCCGTCGATTCGCTGATGCGCCGGCACACTTCCTCCTCGGCGAGCCCGTCCTGCGGATGGACCAGAACGAACGACATCAGGTTCCGCTCGCGAGGGACAAAGCCGGAGGCCGAGCTGTACCGCGTGTAGAGAATCGGCAGCGTCGTGAACGGCGGCGACGCTTTGCAGATTCCTACGAGCACCGCCCTGCGGTCGTTGAGTTGGAATTCGCGGCCGAGCTTGTATTCTTCGCCGGGCCACATGTATTCGTAGCCCGCCTTGTCGATAATCACCGCATCGGGCCTGCGAAGGTCGGCGAGCGCGCCGACGATCATTTCCTGCGGCGCTCCGACGAGCGAAGTATCGTCAAGTCCAAAGAGCACGAGCGCCCGGTAGTTGCCGTCCTCCAGCCGCGCGGTCACTTGCCCCTTATACATTCGCACGGCCCATGCCACGCCAGGCACGCTCCGCACGCGATAGAGGTCGGAATCGGGGAGCGGCGGCACTTCGTCGATGAAACGTACCTTGTTGTCCATGACCCAGATTTCGGCGTCGCGCACATCGACCACCTGGCTTGCAGTGCGGGTGAGAATCCCCATAAAGATCGACACTTGCTGCGTCATCAAGAGCGTCGCAAACGTGACGCCAAAAATCAGGCCAAAGTACTTGGCCCGATCTCCCATCAGCATTCGCAGGGCGATCCAGGTCATGGGGCGGAATCCACAGAAGTGTGCGATGTTGGTTCGCCGGATCCGCCCGCCGGCACGGTAAAGCCCCGAACGAGCGCGGCAATCATGTGGTGAGCCCGCTCCCAGACGGGACGCCAGTCGACCCACGGATCCTTGCCGCGGGCAATGTGCAGCGAAACGATGCCATGCGCCCCGCTCATAAAGAGCTGGGCGATGATGTGGGCGTCGGTCAACTCGGGGCGGAACCGCCCCGCCGCGAGTCCTTCCGCCACCGTCGACAGTAGATATGCGTAGCAGTCCTGCGCAGGATTCCCCCGTTCGATCAGGCCAATCTTGGGAAACGCCTCGACCTGCGTGTTCATGAACAGGAACTTGAACGCGTCGGGCCGCTCGAGCGCGAACTCGACGAACGTCAGCCACATGGCCTGCAATCGCTCGATCGGGTCAGCGATCGACGATGTCCGATCGAACGACCGCCGGAACTCGATGAATTCGAGTTCCACCAGTTCACCGAGGAGCGCCTCTTTATCGGGGAAGTGCGAATAGATGGCCGTCGCGGTGTAGTTCACCTTGGCGGCCAGCTTCCGCATCGAAAAGCCGTGGAAGCCCTCGTTCAAAAGCAGCTCGCGACCCGCCTCGATGATCCGCTCGCGGGTCTCGGCTTTGCGTCGTTCGCGAGGTTCGAGGGGCGTCACGGCAAGCACCTGCTGAATTGAAATAACACCGTTATCGTATCTAACGGCGTTATCTGGACAAGCGCAAGCCTCACCGGTTTGTTACACAGGTATTTCGCAAGTTGCTACCAGATAAACACTTGCGACAATTGTGAATTCTGCGATCGGCTACGGAATCGTGTAGCCCGCCTGCCGCAAGAGCTGGCAGACGGCCAGAAGCGGCAGTCCTTGAATGGCCGTATGGTCGGCGGACTGAATTCCCTCGAACAGGGAGGACTGAATTCCCTCGAACAGGGAGATTCCGAGTGATTCGAGCTTATAGCTTCCGGCACAGTCGAGCGGGCTGTCGGACGCGACATAGCGCGCGATTTCGTCGGTCGAAAGCTCACGCATCGTTAGCGTCGTGATGTCGGTATGGCGGAGCGTGCCGCCGTCCTGCCAGAGGCACACAGCCGTGATGAGCTGGTGCTGCCGTCCTGAAAGCAACGCCAACTGCTCGGCTGCCCGCTCGGGCGTGCCCGGCTTGCCGAGAATCTGCCCGTCGCAAACCTGGTCGCTTCCCAGGACGGTCGCGTCACCATGCGTCCGCGACACGGCGACCGCCTTGGCGAGCGCCAAGTGTTCGGCCAGCTCACGGGCGCTCGCGGCGTCGAACAGGGCGTGGATGGCCGATTCGTCGACGCGCGGCGGCACGCACTCGAACACCAGCCCCAGGCGGGCGAGCAGCTCGCGACGATAGACCGACGTCGAGGCGAGGATAAGTTGCATGAGCAGTTTTCCTGATCGCTACAGATTCACCGTTCGGGGGCCATTCTGGGGTGTTCAGGCGAACCTTGCGGGCTCTTCGGGTTATGCGGCTGGCATCCGTCGTAGTGATGCTGCCGGTGCCGACCGTCGAATCTACCTGTAAGTGTCGTGCCGCGCGTAGCGGACAGACCGTTTATCAGGGGATCAGGCCGCACCATGCACACCATCGACCTACGTAACTGGCACGTCGTCCGTCGGCTGGGAGTGCTGGCGATCTTGGCAGCAATGTCACTAGCGCCCGCACCTGCTTGGGGGCAGTTGTTCGGACGGCCGGTTTCCCAACCGTTCTTCGACTTTCCCAACTGGGCGCGGTTTTCAGACTGTCGTCCCAAGCCGCTGGCCTGGGGCTACGAGGTCTTTCCAGACTATGGTCCGGTCGACTGCGCGTGCGACATGCCTCCATCGGTGGCGTGCGACGTCGATTTCGTGGCTCACCGGCCGAGCGATTGGTACGCGATGGCCGAGTTCGCACCGCTGACCCTGGACTACCAGGACGGCTATAAGATTGCCCAGGTAGGCCCAACGGCCGTTTCTCCGTTTGGCCCCACCGTCCTGACTACCAACGACCTGAATCCCGAATTCGACGCCGGTGGCAAGTTCACTCTCGGTCGGCGCGTGTTCGATTGCTATCGGATCGAAGCAACTTATCTGGGTTCCTATGACTGGCAGAGTAGTGCAATTGCCACGAATTCAGATTTAAGCGTTCCAGAAATCCCCGCAGTTCCGGGTATCGATTTCAACGAAGAT
>JALORD010000160.1 GCA_025459145.1 Pirellulaceae bacterium
GTATTACTGGGCATCGGTGTCGTTTCTGGTCTGGCGGCTGGGATCGACAGGAAATGTGTGACTTCTACCCGATGGAATATTAAGTCCGATTTCTCTTGTTTATCCAGCTAATGCGGGTATCTAGCGGGGCGGCATTCGAATCCGAGGAGTCCCTGTGGTCCTCGGATGCCTTTTGCTAGGATTGAAGAGTGCCCCTATTGCCGGAACCCTAAGTATCCATCGCGCCAGTGACGCTTCGCGCGATTGGTCGTAAGTCGTTGTCAGAGCTAGACATGCCATTTCCCGTTTCGAACATTCGCAACTTTTGTATCGTCGCCCATATCGACCACGGGAAGAGCACGCTGGCCGACCGATTGCTCGAATTTACGGGGACTGTGACCAAGCGCGAGATGCAGGAGCAGCTGCTCGACGATATGGCCCTCGAACGGCAGCGGGGGATCACGATCAAGGCCCGGGCGGTGCGGATGGAGTACCTCCGTGATGGTGTGCGTTACGAGCTCAATCTTATCGATACGCCTGGGCACGTCGATTTTCACTACGAGGTGTCGCGTTCGCTGGCCTGCTGCGAGGGGGCGATCCTCGTGGTGGATGCGGCCCAAGGGGTCGAAGCGCAGACACTTGCCAACGCCTTTGCCGCGATGCACGCCGATCTCACGATCGTGCCGTTTATCAACAAGATCGACCTGGTCAATGCTCGCGTGGATGAAGTCCTGGTCGAAATGGAGCAATCGCTGGCCCTCGACCCCAGCGAGGTGCTCAAGGGAAGCGCGAAGGCCAATTTGGGCATCAAAGAGCTGTGTGACGCACTGATCGACCGCATTCCAGCGCCCAAAGGTGATCCCGCCGGCGTGCTGCAGGCGATGGTCTTCGACTCGCATTATGACGACTACCGCGGAGCAATCACTTACGTCCGCGTGATGAATGGCAGTGTCAAACGCGGCCAGAAAGTCCGTTTTCTGCGGACTGGCAACACGCACGAAGTTGTCGATCTGGGACAGTTCGTTCCCGGGCCGCGGCCGTGCGACGAGCTGCATGCCGGGCAGGTGGGCTATCTCGTTTGCAATGTCAAGTCGCTCAGTCTGGTGCACATCGGTGATACGGTCAGCATCCCCGGCGACGGAGCGGCGGCCCCGTTGCCCGGCTACAAAGAACCAAAGCGGATGGTGTACTGCGGCCTGTATCCGTCCGATGGCCAGGACTTCAGCGAGCTGCGCGATGCGCTCGAAAAGCTGGCCATTAATGATCCGAGTTTTGAGTTCGAGGCCGAAACGAGCGATGCGCTCGGCTTCGGTTTTCGCTGCGGGTTTTTGGGGCTCTTGCACATGGAAATTGTGCAGCAGCGGCTGGAACAGGAATCCGATGTTGATCTGATTCAGACGGCTCCCAACGTCACCTATGAGATCCTCACCCGCGACGGCCGGACGCTGATGATCCACAAGCCGCAGGAAGTGCCCGACTCGGGTCAGATCGAAGAGTTCCGCCAGCCGATCGTACGGGTGAACTTGATTCAGCCGGCAGAGTTTATTGGCCCGGTGATGAAGCTTTGCCAGGATCGCCGCGGGACGCTCGTGAGGCAGGAGTACTTGTCCCCCACGCGAACGATGATCGTTTACGACATCCCACTGGCCGAAGTGATCTATGACCTGCACGACAAGCTGAAGAGCGCGACCCGAGGCTATGGGACGATGGACTATGAAATCATCGGGTACGAACCGGCGGACTTGGTGAAGCTGGACATCCTGGTGAACAACAATCGGGTCGATGCCTTGTCGGTCATCTGCCACCGGGGCGATGCCGATCGTCGCGGCCGGGGGGTCTGCCGCCGGCTGAAGGACGAGATCGAACGGCATATGTTCGAAGTGGCGATTCAGGCTGCCGTTGGCAGCCGGGTGATCGCACGCGAAACGAAGCCCGCGATGCGGAAGAACGTCACCGCGAAGTGTTACGGCGGCGATATCACGCGGAAGCGAAAGCTGTGGGCCAAACAGCGTGAGGGAAAAAAGCGGATGAAATCGATCGGGCAGGTCGACATTCCGCAGAAGGCCTTCCTCGCCGTGCTCGACACGGGGGACGAAAAGTAAGCCGTCGCGACTTCGTCCGACGAGCAGTGATTTTTCACGCGCCGTGGAGTCTGCCGGTAATTCCCTCGCCGTCGGCATAATCTGCCGGGCAATGCCCGACCGCAGCCCGAGCGCTCACAACCTGCGAGATTCGGCGCGATAATTCGGTTCCCCTGGGGATGCGCAAGCAACTAGAATATTGTGGTAGGGGGCAACGCGCTTTGAGGAACTGATTCGATGCCAATTTCGAGGCGCATTCTAACCAGAGCGCACTGCCGCGGAGTTCTCTGCCTCGGGGTGATTTGCTTATTGACCGCGATTCTCGGGATGGAATCGCGATCCACGGGTGAGACGTTCGTCTTGTCGACCGGCGGCCGGCTCGATGCACAGCCCCTAAATCCGCAGCGCGGACCCAGCGAACCCTATCAAATTCGTACCGATGTCGGGATCCGATTAGGCCTCGCACCGCAGCAAGTCCATCGCGTCGTCGTGAAGAGCGAGGTGCAAAAGCAGTATGACGCGATGCTGCCGACGCTGGACCCGACTGCCGCGGGGCACTGGGGCATGGCCGAGTGGTGCCGCGAGGCGGGCCTGCTGGACGAGCGCAGAAAGCACCTCACCCAGGTCATCTCGCTCGACGAAAACCATGCCGACGCGCGTAAGGCGCTCGGCTTCATGGCCGTTGGCAGCCGCTGGATGACCGGCGACGAGCTGATGCGGAGCCAGGGGTATGTACGAAGCGGGGGCGGCTGGAAGAGCCCGCAGCAGATCGAGCTGGAAACGGCGGCCCGCGAGCGGGAACTTGGGGAAAAGGCGCTCCGCCGGGACATCCTGATGTGGATCGACCAACTCAACACGAAGCGCGGGAGCGAAGCCCTTCGGACACTGCAGGAGCTGCGCGATCCGCTGGCGGCCAGCGGACTGGCCGAGATCATGATGGATACGAAGCGTCCGCTGAAGGTTCGCAAACTCTGCCTCGAAGTGCTGGGGAGGCTTCCACCGGGGCTTGCCACCGGTTCCCTGATCAAGCTGGCAATGGACGAAAAGGACGAGAACCTGCGCGATATGGCGATCGACGAGCTCGTCCGAGGCGGAGTGCAGAACGTCGCCCCGTACTTCATTGGGCAACTGGGGAGCAAGGACAACAAACGCGTCAATCGGGCTGCCTATTGCCTGGGTCGGCTGGGAGACAAGGAAGCTACGCTGCCGCTCATCAACGCGCTCGTCACCACGCACGAATACATCGTTCCACCTGCCGGGGGCGGCGGAATCAACTTCAATTCCAGCGGCGGCCTGAGCATGGGGGGAAAGCCGAAACGCGTCAAAAACGACAAAGAGAACGATTCGGTCCGCAACGCGCTACTCACGCTGCATCCCAACGTCAATCTGCGTTACGACGAATCGGCTTGGAAACAGTGGTACGTCGAAGCCTTCACCTCGACGGCGATTGACCTGCGGCGCGATGAATAGTGGTCCGCGACCAGGGGACACAGGCCGCTTGGGGAGGATCGACGCGCTGCCAGGTCGTTTCTCCGCCACCCAGCACGAGCAGGTTGACGAGAGCTGTGCGCGATTCGACGCCGAACTTTCGCACGAGTGCGGTAATTCGGAACTGCACCGTGCGAAGGCTCAAATCGAGCTGTGCCGCAATCTGTTTGTTGGCCTTGCCGGCAGCGAGTAGCTCCAGGGTCGCCTGCTCATCGTCGCTCAATTCAGCCACGATTTGAGCAATGCGGTCTGCCTCGACCTGGCAGGCCATCCGCTTCCGGCTCAGGCTGATGGCCTGGCTGACGTCGGAAGAGATGTCGACTCCAGCCAGGGGCTTTTCCAGGAACTGAAACGCCCCCCGCTGCATGGCGCTCACGCAGAGCGGGATCGATGCCTGTCCGGTGACCAGGATCACGGGCATCGAAACTCGCCGATCGGCAAACTGAGCGAGCAGGTCCAATCCGCTCGGTCCGGGCAGCACGACGTCGCAGATCACGCAACCCGGTCGATGGGTCTGGGCGTCGCTCCAGAACTCGGGAACGCTGGCAAATCCACGGCTTTCGTAGCCCAACCGCGTGGCGACTGCCACGAGCAAGCGGTTTACTGCTGCGTCGTCCTCGATGACGTACACGGCTGGCGCGGCGGCCATCGATTCGAGTCGAGAGCCTCCCGATTGTTTGCTGGCGTCGGTCTCGCTGGTGTTCATGGCGTCGTATTCCAACCCATTGGGTCCCCCATCGCTCGCCCCCAGGGCATGTCAACCGGAGTCAACCTCGTCGCGGCTGGCAGACTCTCTCTTTCCATCGACTCAGAAATTGTCTTGTGAAAAAAGTTTGCTCGGAGCTGGCAAAAGCCGTACGGAACTCCCCGGTGCCGGCTAACGGCGGCGGAGAACCGCTGTACTGCGAATGAAGTCGTTCGCTGCCGAGACTTCGGCAGCGAAATGTCGGCGGTGAACCGCTGGCAGTCTGCAAAGTCTCTGAGAGCGCGGCGCGAAACCGCGGCGCGGATCACTACGCAGCGATCACTCAGGGTCGTTTGCTGGCGACCTGTCCATCGAAGGTGCGCGGTTGCGCAAAGTTGAACGCCACCCCTCCCAAGGAACCACACGCCAGCAAACAAGCGGTAGGGTTTGACAACCTGTGACATCGTCCCGAGCGTCCTGTCCACCTCTGCGAGTACCGTCGATGCCTGAGTTGGATGAAATCGTGAAGGAGTTCCTGGTCGAGAGCCACGAAAACCTGGATCAACTCGACCGGGATCTCGTGATCCTCGAACAGGACCCGACCAGCCACGACACGCTGTCGAGCATTTTCCGGACAATCCACACGATCAAAGGGACGTGCGGCTTTCTGGGTTTTGGCAAGCTCGAGTCGGTGGCCCATGTGGGCGAGAATCTTTTGAGCAAGCTGCGCGATGGCGACCTGGCCCTCGATCCTTCGATGACGACGGGGCTCCTCTCGCTTGTCGATGCGGTGCGAGAGATTCTGGGCAACATCGAAACGCTCGGCAGCGAGGGAGAGGCCGAGTACACCGAGCTGATTGAGCTCCTAATCGGCCTGCAGGAGTCGCGGCTTACTGGTTCAAGCGAAACACCCGCTAGGGAGATTGCCGGGCCCCCCGTTCCGCCCATCACCGGCGGGTTCCCTCCCGCCTTGCGAGCCGTACAGTTTATCGAGGAATCAGCGCTGGAACGGCTGATCGAGCCGCGGAGCGATGAACGGGAGCTGGCGGCTCATCCCGCGGATGGGCGACATGCCGCCGTCTCGGATACGACGATCCGGGTTGATGTGGGACTGCTCGACAAGCTGATGAATCGGGTCGGAGAACTGGTCCTCGCCCGCAATCAGATCCTGCAGTTTACCAGCACCCTGGGAGACGCCGCGTTTCTGAGCACGTCGCAGCGGCTCAATCTAATCACCACCGAGCTGCAGGAAGGGGTAATGAAGACCCGCATGCAGCCGATTGGAAACATCTGGGGCAAGTTCCCTCGCGTCGTCCGCGACCTGTCGCTGCAATGCGGAAAAAGGGTCCGGATCGAAATGGAGGGGAAAGAGACGGAGCTGGACAAGACGATCGTCGAGGCCATCAAAGATCCGCTCACCCATGTGGTGCGGAACTCGATTGATCATGGAATCGAAACGCCGGAAGCGCGCCTCGCGGCCGGCAAGCCCGCCGAAGGTTGCCTGCTGCTGCGAGCGTTTCACGAGGGGGGGCAGGTCAACATCGAGATTAGCGACGACGGCGCGGGGCTGAATCTCGATCGGATCCGGCAAAAGGCGATCGAACGCGGCATCGTGACGCAGGAACAGGCCCTGCGGATGAATGATCGGGATGTTGGCCAACTCATCTTTGCTCCTGGCTTTTCGACAGCCGCTCAGGTGACGAACGTCTCGGGGCGGGGCGTTGGAATGGATGTCGTGAAGACCAACGTCGAGAAGATCGGTGGAGCGGTCGACCTGCAGAGTCAGCCCGGGCAAGGGACGACGATCAAACTGAAAATTCCCCTCACACTTGCGATCATCCCGGCGCTGATAGTGACCTGCGACGGTGACCGGTTTGCTATTCCGCAAGTGAGCCTCCTCGAACTTGTGCGGCTCGATGGCGAGCAGGCCCGCAAGCGAATCGAACGGCTGCATGGTGTGCCGGTCTATCGCCTGCGGGGGCACCTCCTACCGATCGTCAATTTGCGACAGGAACTGGGTCTGGCCTCTAAATCAACGGAGGGTGAGACAAATACCGACGAGGTCGTCAACATCGTGGTCCTGCGGGCGGACGATCGTCAGTTCGGCCTGATCGTCGATTCGATCAACGATACGGAAGAGATCGTCGTGAAACCTTTGAGCCAGCAGCTCAAAGGCATTCCCGTCTATGCGGGGGCCACGATCATGGGAGACGGGCGCGTCGCGCTGATTCTGGATGTCTTGGGGACAGCCCAGCGGGCACATGTCGTCTCCGAAGTTCGCGACCGGGGGTTGGCCGACAACGCTTCGCGCCAATCGCAGCACAATTCGGCCTGCCAGACCTTGCTCATCCTGGAAGTGGGCGACCGGCGGCTCGCGCTGCCGATCTCGATGGTATCGCGGCTGGAGGAGATTCCGCGCGACAGCGTCGAACATGCCGATCAGCAGGAGGTCGTCCAGTACCGGGGGCAGATTCTGCCACTCTTGCGGCTCGGCCAAATGCTTGGAATTGCGACGCTCGAGGATCCGAGCGCTCCGCTGCAAGTTGTCGTGTATCGCGAGGACGGGCGGAGCGTGGGTCTGGTGGTCGACCGAATTGCCGACATCGTCGAATCGGCCGTGGAAGTCACCAAAAAGACGCAAAGCGATTGCCTGCTGGCGTCGGCCGTCATTCAGCAACGGGTCACTGACCTCATCGATCTTCCCTCGCTCATCCGCCGGTCGGACCGCGCGTTCTTTGATGTCCCTGCTAACACGCCAGGAGTTTTTGCATGATCGGGACGGCGCAGTTCTGCACGTTTTATCTGGACGGTCTGACGTTCGGAGTGGAGGTGCAGCGGGTTCAAGAAGTGATCCGCTACCAAGAAATGACGAGAATTCCGCTCGCCTCGGGCGTGGTGAGCGGGCTGATCAATCTGCGCGGTCAGATTGTCACCGCGATCGACCTTCGGCGGAGGCTGGATCTGCCCGATCGTCCCCCAGAAGAGAAGCCGATGAATGTCGTCGTCCGGACGGACGACGGCGTAGTCAGTCTGCTCGTCGATGAGATTGGCGACGTGGTCGAGGTGGCCGCCGATCGATTCGAATCGCCTCCCGAGACCCTGCAAGGAACTGCGCGGAATCTCGTACAGGGAGCCTACAAACTCGACAACCGCTTGCTGCTCGTGCTCAACACCGAGGCAGGAGTGCAGGTTCCTGCTGAATAGCCAGGCTTCTGCCAAACAGCACCGTGCCGTGAACCCATTCGTATCCAAGGTCACACTTTTCAAGGACTCGCTATGTCGACGATTCGAAACATGAGCATCAAGACGAAACTCTCGTTGCTCGCCGCGGTGTTCGCCGTCGGGCTGATCGCCTTTGGTCTCGTGGCTCACAATACGCTGAGCACTGCCAAAGTGCATGGCCCCCACTATCAGCGCGTGGTGCTGAACAAGGATCTGCTCGCAGATGTGCTCCCGCCTCCCAACTACATCGTCGAGACGAATCTCGTCACTCACCTCTTGGTGAATGCCTCTAGCAAAGAGGAGCTGGCGGCCCTGATACAGAAGTACCGCCAGCTCAAAGACGAATATTTTGCCCGGCAGGAGTACTGGGAAGAGACGCTGAGCGAAGGGGCCCTGAAGACGGAGATCAACGAAACCTCGCGCAATCCGGCAGAAGAGTTCTTCACGGTCGTCGAACGGGAACTGATTCCCACCGTCGAGAAGGGGGACCAGGCTGCCGCCCGCCAGTTGCTCGAGGATCGGCTGGCGCCCCTGTATGACCAGCACCGGGCCTCCGTTAACCGCATCGTCAAGCAAACCAGTGAGAATGCCGCGGAAACAGAAGCGACGGTGGCCGCGTTGATCAGCGGGCGAACGTGGGTCCAGACGCTGGTCGGACTCGGCCTGCTAGCCGCCATTGTCGGCTTCACACTCTGGATTCGCCGTAGTGTAGCGATCCAAGAGAATCGGGATCTCGACAACGCGGCACGGCTTCGCGCCATCGATCAGGCCCAGGCAGTCATTGAGTTTCACACTGACGGAACGATCATCGGTGCTAACCAGAACTTCCTGTCTACCGTCGGGTACTCCTTGGACGAGATCAAGGGACGCCATCACAGCATGTTCGTCGACGAAGCCACCCGAAACAGCGCCGACTATCGCGAGTTCTGGGCCAGGCTGAACCGGGGCGAGTGCCTCCCTGGAGAATATCGCCGCGTTGGCAAAGGTGGTAAGCCAATTATCATCCAGGCCTCGTACAACCCAATTGCCGACACCAGCGGCAAGATCGTCAAGGTCGTGAAGTACGCGAGTGACGTGACCGAGATGGCAAATGCTCGCCGCGAAGCAGCCAAGATTCAGTCGATGATGGAACAGGCCCCGATCAACGTCATGTTCGCGGGACCCGATTTCAAGATCAGCTATGCCAATCCCTCGTCGATCAAGACGCTCAAGGGACTCGAGCATTTGCTTCCCGTGAAAGCCGATCAGCTGGTCGGCCAGTCGATCGATATCTTCCACAAGAACCCGTCGCACCAGCGGAAGCTGCTCAGCGATCCGAGCAATCTGCCGCACCGGACGAACATCCAGGTCGGCACCGAGACGCTCGACCTGCTCGTCAGCCCGATTTTCGATCAGAACAAGACATATCTTGGGGCGATGGTGACCTGGGAGGTCATTACCCAGAAGCTGGCCCAGGAACGGCAGATCAAGGAAGCAGGCGAGCGCGAGCGGGCTCAGGCCGAAGAGTTGCGAACCAAGGTCGACAGCATCCTGGCCGTTGTGAATGCCGCTGCGGACGGTGATCTGACGCGGGAAGTAACGATCGAAGGGGAAGACGCCATCGGGCAGATGGGTGTCGGCCTCGGCCAATTCTTCCAGGAACTGCGAGTCACGGTGGGCTCGATTGCCGGCAACGCCTCGTCGCTAGTGGGATCGGCCGAGGAATTGACCGCCGTCAGCAGCGAAATGAACGCCAATGCCGAAGAGACAGCGGTCCAGGCCAACGTCGTCTCGGCCGCGGCTGAGCAGGTGAGCAAGAACGTCCAAACGGTCGCAACCGGTGTGGAAGAGATGAGCGCCAGCATTCGCGAAATTGCCGGCAACGCCACCCAGGCCGCCAAGGTTGCGCAAGAGGCCGTCAAAGTCGCCGAGAACACCAACCAGACGATCACCAAGCTCGGCGAATCAAGCTGTGAGATCGGCAAGGTGATCAAAGTGATCACGTCGATCGCCGAGCAGACGAATCTGCTCGCCCTCAATGCCACAATCGAGGCCGCCCGGGCCGGCGAGGCGGGCAAGGGATTTGCCGTGGTGGCCAACGAAGTGAAGGAACTGGCCAAGGAGACCGCTAAGGCCACGGAAGAGATCGGCCAAAAGATCGATGCCATCCAATCCGATACGCGGAATGCCGTCGACGCGATCAACCAGATCAGCCAGGTGATCGATCAGATCAACGACATCAGCAATACGATTGCGAGCGCCGTGGAGGAGCAGACCGCCACGACGAACGAGATCAGCCGCAACGTGGCCGAAGCCGCCAAGGGATCGGGCGAGATTGCCCAGAACATCACCAGTGTGGCCAAGGCCGCCGAAAGCACCACGCAGGGTGCCGGCAACACGCAGCAGGCGGCCGCCGAACTGTCGCGGATGGCGGCGGAACTGCAACAACTGGTGTCGCGGTTTAAATACGAGACCCTGCACGCCGCAGCTTCTCCCGCGGGACGCACAGCCGCCAAGGGGAGTTCTCCGGCTCGTCGCGGTGAACGAGCGCTGCACCTGGGGGCGTGAGCCCCCGCGCGGGGGCGAACCCGATCCCACCCCGGAATCCCGCTCGCCATTTCGCGGGGTTCCGCTGGAACAGAGGCCCTCGCGAACGTACTTGACGAACTAAGTTTGGAATGACCGTGCCCGG
>JALORD010000613.1 GCA_025459145.1 Pirellulaceae bacterium
CGGGTCGGTCCAGATGGCTCCTGTGATGCCGCACATGCGAGGCGCAAACAACTCCCCGGAGACTAGACGGAGATCGCGAGTCGAAGTTTCAAGGCCGAGGGAAGTATCGTCTGCCTCGTCCGGCGAGGCAAGTCGCAAGGCTGCGCCGGACGAGGTTTCCGGCCGACCTTGTGACGATCTCGGGCGCGAACTACAAAGGCAATTGGACCTGCTTCACTCGCCTTTTGACTTCCGCCCGCGTGACTCACCCCGTCTCCACCCTCGCTGGATTGCCGCTTGCCGGCCAGGTGGCCGTCGTCACCGGAGCGTCGGGGGGCATTGGCCGGGCGATTGCCTTGGCACTGGCCGAGGCGGGGGCGGACGTCGTCGTTCACGGCTGTCATTCCGCTGAGCGTGCGCAGTCCGTGGCTGACGAGGTCGCCGCACTTGGGCGGAAGTCCGCCGTAATGCTCGCCGATATTGCAGTTGCTGCCGATCGGGAGCGGATGGCCGAGGAGGCGTGGAAATGGCGCGGCGGCGTCGATATTTGGATCAACAATGCTGGGGCCGACGTACTGACCGGCGAAGCGGCTGGATGGCCGTTTACCCGCAAGCTCGAGCAATTGTGGCGGGTCGACGTCGCGGGAACGATCGAGCTCTCGCGGCTCGTCGGCGGGCGGATGAAGGAGCGGGCGGCGCACTTGGATGCCCCTCCCCCGACTAGCACCATCCTCAACATCGGCTGGGATCAGGCCGAGCAGGGAATGGCGGGGGATAGCGGCGAAATGTTTGCGGCGGTGAAGGGAGCGATCATGGCGTTCAGCCGAAGTCTCGCGCAGTCGCTCGCTCCCGACGTGCGTGTGAACTGCCTTTGTCCCGGCTGGATTCGCACCGCGTGGGGCGCGGAGGCATCGGCGTATTGGCAATCGCGGGCCGTACGGCAATCACTGCGCGAGCGGTGGGGGACGCCCGAGGATGTCGCCCGGGCGGCGCTCTTCCTGGTCTCGCCGGCGGCCGACTTCGTCACCGGGCAGATCGTGAACGTCAACGGCGGATTTCGATACGAGTAGCACGCCGGCAGTCCGTCATGACCCGCGAACACTTGCATTTCGTCACCGGTCGACTCGCCGAGCATTCGCTGCGCGGCGTGGTGTCGCGGCTGGCGGACGAAATCGGCTTCGACTTCACGATCGACGTGCTGCCGATCACGGTCGCAGCGCTGATGACGCCGGCCTGGATCGCCCGGCATCTCGCGCCGGTCGCCAAAGCCTCGCGGGTGATCGTGCCCGGCTACTGTGCCGGTGATCTCGGGCCGATTGAACAAGCCGCCGGCGTGCCGGTCGAGCGCGGCCCGCGCGACCTGCGGCAGCTCGACGAACTGTTTGGCCGAAATCGCCGTCGGGCGGACGGGTACGGCGACTACGACATCGAAATCCTGGCCGAGATCAACCACGCACCGCGGCTGCCGCGGGCGGAGATCATCGCTCAAGCGGCCGAACTGCGGACCGCGGGAGCTGACCGGATCGATGTGGGCTGCGATCCGGGAGAAGCCTGGAGCGGCGTGGCCGACTGCGTGCGAGCCCTCGTCGCCGAGGGGCACCGCGTGTCGATCGATAGTTTGAATCCGGTCGAGATCGCCGCGGCCACGGCGGCCGGAGCGTCGCTCGTCTTGTCAGTGAACAACTCGAATCGACACGCCGCGCCTGACTGGGGCGTCGAAGTCGTGGCCATTCCCGACGACATCCCCACGCTCGGCGGCCTCGACGAGACGATCGATGAACTGGCGTCGGCCGGCGTTCCGCTGCGAATCGATCCAATTCTTGAACCGATCGGCTGTGGATTCGCCGCGAGCCTGGTGCGCTATCACACGGTGCGGCTGAAGTATCCCGACGCCGAGATGCTGATGGGAATCGGCAACCTCACGGAGCTGACCGACGCCGATTCGGCGGGGATCAACGTGCTGCTGTTGGGTTTCTGCCAGGAATTGGGCATTCGCAGCGTCCTCACGACGCAGGTGATCAACTGGGCTCGGACGAGCGTCCGCGAGTGCGACCTGGCCCGGAGGCTCGTGCATTACGCGACCGGCGAGCGGATTCCCCCCAAACACCTGGAGCCGCGGCTGGTGACCTTGCGCGATCCGAAGCTGGCCGAGTTCGGTGCCGCGGTGCTCGACGATCTGGCCGCTCAGATTCGCGACCGCGATCTGCGGCTCTTTGCCGAGGGCGGGCAGATTCACCTCGTCGGTGCGGGAATGCACCTCGCCGATCGCGATCCGTTCCTGCTCTTCGAGCGGCTGCTCGCGCCGGGCTTCGGGGGAGCGGCCGATACGCACGTGCCGCCAACCAACGTCGATGCCAGCCACGCGTTCTACCTCGGCTTCGAGATGGCCAAAGCGTCGATCGCCCTCGCGCTTGGCAAGCAGTACCAGCAGGACGAGGCCCTCGACTGGGGATACCTCACCGTGAGCGAGGAGAGCCACCGGTTGCGGAAGGCGAAGGCGGCTGCCGAGGAGCGCCAGCCATGACGGATTCTGCGAACAGCGCAGGCACCGACGATCTGCCGCTGGCGGTCGAGATCTGCCCGCCGCCGGACTTCGAATCGGCCCTGTTGCGGCTGGCCCGGCAGCCGTACTGTTTGGCGCTTGATAGCGCCCTCCGCGATCCGCGCCTGGGGCGGTATTCGTTCCTGATGGCCGACCCGTTCGACCATTTCACCGTTTCGGCCGACGGGACCGACGGCCTGGCCACCCTGGCCGGGAAACTGCAGCCCTTCTCGGCAGTTCATCGCGCCGATCTGCCGCCTCTGCAAGGGGGCGCAGCGGGGCTATTGTCGTACGACTTGGGCCGCAGCCTCGAACGAGTGCCGCCCCCGCAGTACGACGAGTTCGGCTTCCCGGCCCTGGCGATCGGTCTTTACGACACGGTCCTGGCGATCGACCACGTCCTGCATCGGGCGTGGATCATTTCCCAGGGATTTCCTGAGGTCG
>JALORD010000614.1 GCA_025459145.1 Pirellulaceae bacterium
GAGGATTTGCCGGCGCGGAACATCGTCGATTCCGATTTCACATTTCTCAACGAGCGGTTGGCCTGGCACTACGGCATCGAGGGTGTTGCGGGGACCAAGATGCGGAAAGTCGCGCTCGACGAAACAAGCGTCCGTGGCGGACTTATGACGCAGGCCAGCGTGCTGAAGGTCACGGCGAACGGCACCACGACCTCGCCAGTGCTGCGCGGCGTGTGGATCACGGAACGCATCCTGGGATTCGAGACTCCTCCGCCGCCGCCCGTTCCAGCGGTCGAACCCGATATTCGCGGCGCTGTCACCATCCGGCAACAGATCGAAGCACACCGGGCCGATGCGAGCTGCGCGTCGTGCCATGCTCGCCTGGATCCGCCGGGAATGGCCCTCGAGAGTTTCGATGTGATGGGGGCCTGGCGAGACCGCTACCGGGCAGTCAACGAAGAAGTCCCGGCGGAGAAAGGGGTCGGACTCGACGGCCAGCGATTCAAGTTTCACTACGCGCTCGCGGTGGATCCCAGCGGCCAACTGCTCGATGGCCGCAAGTTTGCCGATGTTCGGCAACTCAAGCAGCTACTGCTCGAGGACGAAGCGGCGATCGCCCGCAATCTCGTCCGGCAACTAACGATCTATGCCACCGGAGCGCCGATCGGCTTTGCCGATCGGCAGGAAGTCGAAGCCATCCTGTCGCGGACTCGCCCCGGGCACTACGGCGTTCGCTCCATCGTGCACGAAATCGTGGGGAGCAAGCTCTTTCAGTACAAATGAAACGCACGAGCGTCCTCCGCTCTGTTACCTCCAGGAAAGTCCGGCTCATGCACGACAACCCAACTCGTTCCGCCGCGTTCGGCCCTGGCTCAATTCGGCGTCAGCCTATTTCCCGGCGGCGACTGCTGCAAGGCGCGGGCGTGGCGCTGTCGCTGCCGCTCCTGGAGGCGATGGTCCCGGCCTTGGCGCGGGCGCAATCACCGGGCGGTTCGCGGGAGGCGACGGCCAAGCCGCGCCGCATGATGGCGATTTGCAACAACCTGGGCGTGTTGCCCGAGCACTTTTTTCCCACGGGCGCTGGCTTCGGCTACACGCCTTCGCGGTACTTGTCACTGCTCGACGAGCATCGCCGGGACTTCACGGTCATCAGCGGCGTGTCGCATCCGAACGTCGATGGCGGACACCCGTCGGACATCAGCTTTCTCACGGCCGCGCCGCATCCGGCAAGCAGCTCGTTCCGCAATTCCATTTCGCTCGATCAGCATATTGCGGAGCACCTGGGCTCCCAGACGCGATTTCCTTCCCTGGCGCTCGCCGTGAACGGCAATCGCAGCCTCTCCTGGACCGGAACCGGTGTGGCGATCCCGCCCGAGCAGAGCGCGGCGCGGGTGTTTCAGCAGCTGTTCCTGCAGGGAACAAGAACCGAAATCGAAGCCAAGACCCGCGAGATCGATACCGGCCGCAGTATTCTGGATACTGTGTCGCAGCAGGCGCAAGCCCTAAAGCGCAATGTTGGGGCCGGCGACCGAGACCGACTCGAACAGTACTTTGCGAGCGTCCGCGACCTCGAACAAAGGCTGCAGGCCGCCCGGGCCTGGGAAAGCCGGCCCAAGCCGACGGTCGACGAACCCGCGCCGACCGATCCCACAAGTTCCGCCCAGTTCATCCAGAAGATCGAGGTGATGTACCGCATCGCGCGGCTCGCGTTTCAGACGGATTCCACGCGGGCGATCACGCTGATGCAAAATGGCGTTTCGACGCCCGCCATGCAGATCGCCGGCGCGACGATCAGCGACGGTTATCACAATCTTTCGCACCATGGCAAATCGGCTGACAAGCTAAGCCAACTCCAGGTGATCGACGAGTGGCAGATGCGGACGCTGGCGGGATTGCTCACCGAACTAAAGTCCGTCGAGGAAGAGGGCCAGACGCTGCTCGATCGCACGATGGTGCTCTATGGGTCCAATCTCGGCGATGCCAATGCTCATTCGACTACCAACATGCCAATCCTGCTGGCCGGCGGCGGCTTCCGCCACGGCCAGCATCTGAAGTTCGACACGGCCAACAACTATCCGCTGCCGAATCTGTTTGTCTCGATGCTCCAGCGAATGAACATCGAAACGGACATCTTCGCCACCGCCACCGGAACCATGCGCGGCCTGGAGATGACGTCGTGATATACCGCCTGGCTGTCTGGAATCCGCTGGGAAGCGTACTCGTCGTCGGCATGGCGCTCGGTCTGGCGTCGGCTGCCGCGGCGGAAGAAGTCGTAATCGATTTCGAACAGGTGCCAATCCGGCTGGACCCGCAGAACGACGAACTGATTAATCGCCTGGAACGGTATGAAGAACAAGGCGTTGAGTTCAAGCTGGCTCGTCAGCCCGAGCGAAGTAAGGCCCGCGGACGGATCATGTTCTTTCCGCACATCTCGTCCGGTCGCAAGGGCCTTCTCAACGCGATGGCCAGCGAGCAGCAAATCCCCGTTCAGGTGCGATTTTCCCAGAGCGCCTCGGCCGTGACGATCGTCTTCTGGGCCTCGACTGGAGCGTCGGCCAAGCTGGAGGCTTTCAATCGCCGCGGCGAGGTCGTCGCGCGCGACGAGCTGAAGGTCGTCCCTGGCCGCCAAAGGCCCGAGGACGCGATTCCCACGTTCACACTCAAGGTTGCGGCCGACGAGATCTCCTACGTTGAATTCAGCGGACCACGGACGGGCGAGTTCCTGGCAGCCGACGAAGTTCGGTTTACTCCCCTGGAAAGAGCGCCGTGACCACGCCCGGCGGCGCTGCCACCCTGTTGTTGCTTCCATTCCCAATCAATCCGCATCGAGCAAAGGGCTGAGAATATGAAATCCAATCGCCTCTCTCTGGCCATGGTGATTGCAGCCGGGCTGACGTTTCGTGCCTTTGCCCAAGACGCGGTGCCGGCGGCCCCGGAGCAGACCGTCGATCGCGAATCGGCTTCCGCCACGACGCAACGGGGGACGCGGGCCGCCGCGGCCAGGAGCTGGTGGACAAGGACATTGCTCTCGTCAAGGAGCACTTCAACCAGATTGCTCCGGAGAACGACCTGAAGTGGCAGCTTATCCATCCGCGCGAGGGCGCCGACGGCTATGACTTTGGGCCGGCCAATGCCTTCGTCGAATTCGGCCAGAAGAACAATATGTACATCATCGGCCACACGCTCGTTTGGCACAGCCAAACGCC
>JALORD010000615.1 GCA_025459145.1 Pirellulaceae bacterium
ACGGTGAGGAGCAGCAGTTCGCCGCGTTGAACCGAGACCTTTCGCTCGAAGGGAACAGACCCCCCTTCCGCAACTTTGGACTCCGCGAGAACGCGTTTCGACGAAGCCCACTGGGACTCGATCTTCTGTTTGGCCGATTGGAAAGCCGTCTGCCGCCGTTGCTTCTCGGCTTCCATCTGCGCCGCTTTCTCCTGCCACTGCTTCGTCAGGGCATCGACTTCCGCTTGCCTTGCGGACTTGCCGTTGAGCCCTGTCCAGAGCGCCGCCAGATACGTGGCGTTGAGCTTCTCCTCGGCGGCCACTGCTTCAAGGTCGCCGCGAGATGCGCCGTCAGCGGCGGCTCTCCGTCGGGCCCGGCATGGCGGGCGTGGAAGCTGCGGAGCGGCCTGAGAGCCTCCTCGGCCCAATCCGGGCGCTCGGTAGACGGGGAGAAGCGAAAACCCGTGGGCAGCAGCACCACCCGCGCGGCGACATCGCGAGCGGTCTGGTGATAGCGTTCGACCAGCTCGGGAGTCACTGGCATCGCGTCGCCGACGTTCGCAAACCCTTCGCCGCCGACGCTGTCGGTGGGAAACTCGCGAGCCCGCGTCGGCCGCATGTCGACACCGGTGAGATCGCGGATCGCGTTGTCGTATTCGGCATTGCTCAACCGTCGCAGCGTCACCGGCCCGGGGTCGCCGGCCCGGGCAGTCGCTTCCGCATCGAGCGCCGAATTGATCCAGCCCAGCAGTTGTTCCCGCTCGGCCCCGCTTGGCTGCGGCGCTTCCTTCGGCGGCATGTCGCCCAGGCGCAACCGCTCGGCGACGTCGCCGAGCACCTTGGGCTTGGCGAGGATCGCCTGAGCGGTGCCGAAGCTCGTGAGATCGAGATCGTTGTCCTGGGGTTCCTTCCCATGACAGTTCCCGCAAGCTTTGACGAATAGCGGATGGATCTTTTTCTCGAATGACTCGCGATGTTCGGCGGAGAGCGCTGCTGCCCCTGCTGGCTCTTCTGCCTGAAGGTTGGGCGTCAGCAGGCAGCAGAGCAGAGCGGGACTGGCCACCCAGGGGAAAACACGACCGATCATCAGATTCGCTCCTTGTGGCTTTCGATATGCTTGCGCAGCTCCGAGGTCGCTTTGTCGAGATTGCCGGCGGCGAGGTGCTCGACAAGGCGGCGGTGACTCTCCACGCCCGTCGTCCAGTCCGCTCGTTTCACGCTCTCGCGAAAGCGCTGGAAGAACACATGCAGCAGATCGCCGAACGCGACGAGTGGCTGCAAGCCGCTCGCCTCCAGCAGCATCCGGTGGAACTGGATGTCGAGCGCAATGAAGGTCTTCAGATCGCGAGCCGAGTCAAACTGCCGGACGATCTTGCGGAGACCAGCTTCGATCGTCGCGTCATCCTTCATCCGCCGGACGACATGCGGCAGCACTCCGGTTTCCAAGATCACGCGGCTGTCGATGAGCTGCCGCGGATCGACATCGAGCAGACCGGAGTGAAAGCCCAGGTGCTCGGTGACGCGGCCCATGTCGATGCGTCCGACCGTCAACCCCACGCCGGTCTTCGCTTCGACGATGCCCAGGAACTCCAGCGCCTTCGTCGCCTCGCGCACGCTGAGCCGGCTGATACCAAACGTCTCGGCGAGCTGGTTCTCGGTCGGCAGCCGATCGCCTGGGGCCAGTCTCTGCTCGACGATGTACTGCTTGATCTGTGCCGTAGCCTGATCCCGCACTTTGGGGCGGCGAAGCGTGTGCATATTCTGTCCTGCGTGGGTTGCGGTCCGAACTCGATGCGGCTAGATTATCTGACAATCAGGTCGTGGTCAAGCCTTGGCGCGGCCGGATGATGCCAGACTGGAGCACCACGGACATCCTCTTCGACGTGCCGGCGCTGGTCGAGTTTGGCCTTCAAGGAGAAAGGCATTCGTTGTATCGCGAGCGACGCACCCGATCTGGGCGGCGTCGATCCGAAGCGCGCGCTAATGACTTAAATGATGAGCATGCTGCCGGTGTTCTGGACCTTGCCTAGTGTGTTCTTATCAGGCGTCGCTGCAGCGGGAGGCATCGCTCTGATCAACGCGGTCGCCAACATCGGCGGCTTCTTCGGCGCGTCGATCCTGGGCCAACTTGGACTGTGGTCGATGGCTGCGATCCTGTGCTTTGGCGGTGTGCTGTGCGCGATCTCGCTGCGAAACTGGAATTCCGGCTGTCCGTCCCCTGCGGAGGTGAGTGATGCGTAGCAGTCTGACACATTGTGCGTGATTCGCTTTCCCGGTGAGGCAATACGCCAAAGCCAATTTGGAAATTCGGCGGATTTTCTTGGGCCACTTTTCCGCGGGTGCGACCAATCAGTTATAGAGATGACCACCGAACCGCCTGACGACCGCTTCATCACCCTCCTGCTGGCCAACCAGAGCAGGGTTTACCGCTTTTTGTTCACCCTCGTGCCGCGGCGTGAGGATGTCGAGGACTTGTTTCAGCAGACTTGCCTCACGCTGTGGCAAGAGCGGGCGAAATTCGATCCGGAAAAGGGCGAGTTTGCGAGTTGGGCCTGCGCGATCGCCCAGAACCATGTGCGAAATTTCCGCCGCCGCGAAGCCACCCGGTTAGCCCTGTTGAGCGAGGAAGTGGCGGAACTGCTTGTGACGACCCGGGGAGCGGGAGGCCGCTTCTCGGAGGAGTGCCACCGGGCGCTGCAGCACTGCCTGAACCGGCTTCCGCCGCACCACATGGCTCTGGTGGAGCAGATCTACCGGGAAGGGGCGCTCAAAAGCACGGCGGCTGCGGCCGGGCGCTCGGCCAATGCCCTCTACAAGAGCCTGCGGCGGATCCGGGCCATCCTGCATGACTGCATGGTGAGAGTCCTGGCGGAAGGAAATATGTCATGAACTCGGACCAAGCCGCCCGGCTCCGGGATTGGGCCGATGATTACGTGGCGGGGACCCTGGACCCGGCGGAACGCGCAGCGCTCGAACGGGAGTTGCTGACGAACGCGGAGGCGCGGAGGTTCTTCCTTTCGTACCTGGAACTGCACGCCGGTCTGGCCTGGCAGTTTCGCGGTGCCGATTGCGAATTGCCGGGCCTCAGTGAGGCGAACCTCAAGACCAACGAATCAATTACCGGAGTACTGGATT
>JALORD010000616.1 GCA_025459145.1 Pirellulaceae bacterium
GACCAGAGGACCTTGCCGCTCGCGCGGTCCATCACCACCAGTCCCCGGCTGAACGAATGGTTGTCATTGTCCCCCCGACTGCTCGCCAGATCGGGATTGAACAGCGGATCGGCCCCGCCTACCAGGTAATCTTCAAAGACGTTGATGTAGCCCCACGTCGGCGGCTCGGTCCCGCCGACAGGCACGGGGAGCCGATGCTCGGTAATCCGCTCCCCCGTGGCCGGATCGAGCACGACACACGACTTGCCCAGCGCGACATAAATTCCGTCCCGCGTCGCGATGTAGTTCGTCCCGCTCGAGTTGGCCCCCGGCTGATGAGCCGTGTTGTTGTACAGGTCCCCCACGCCCGGCAACGACGCTTCCCACAGGACGCGTCCCGTGTAAATGTCGATCGCCCGGATGATGTCCATTCCCTCGATAAACAGCCGGCCGCCCACGACCTGCGGCTGCGGTCCGTGGCCATGCCGAGGCAGGATCGCCTCGTTCCCCGCCCCGCCAAACCAGAGAAGCCCCAGCGGCGCCTTCACGCGCGAATCCTTCGAGACCCGCGTGTTGGCCGCGTCAGCATGCTCGTGCGTCCAGTCGGCGCTGCCTGGCAGGGCACCTTCACGAACCACCAGCGTTTGCTCGCCGGCTGTTTTCCAGGTCGCTTGTTGATCCAGTTTCAGCCCCTTCGCCGCGTCCACAAGCTGATTCAATTCGTCGCCGCCCCGAGGAAGGCACATCGCCCCGCCAAACGGCCTCAAGCTCGCGTACAACTTTGCCACCAGGGCACTTTGCTCGTCTCGATCACTCGGCAGCGAATCGACGAGCACCAGGCTGGCGAAATACGGCGGTAGTTCGATCCCTTCGGGCTCGGGCATAATCACGCTGGCCCGCTCGCCCGCGAGGCCCGCCGCGGCCAGACGAGTTCGCAGAGCGCGAGCCGCTTGGGCGTCCGGCTCGACGACGACGACCCGGAGCTGGCTCTGCTTCAGCAGTTCGCCGACCAATTCCTCGCTCGCACCGCCCCAGACGAGCGCATACCCGTCGCGCACTCCGGTTTCTTTCAGGACCGCAGCGGCCTTGGCCCGGGCAGTGTCGCTCGTCGCCAGCGGCTCAGCGGGTAAGCCGTGCTGCTTCGGCGCACCAGCGGCGGCTGCAGCGTCCGCCAGGCAATAAATCCGCCCTTCGAGGGTCGCAGCCAGCAGCTTCCCGTCCGCGGCGACCAAACTCCCCGGCGTCCCCTCGATGGCGATTTCCCAGGCGGGCTGGCCGCTACCCTCTTTCGCCAGCGGCAAGTCGTACGCGACGAGCTTCCCCGCGCTCCCGACATACAGTCGCGAGCCCGCCTTGATCATTGCCGTCAGCTCGGGCACCGCGGTCTTTCCTAACTCGTCGATCGACCAGTTGAGCGACGATACCCGGTTCCCCTTGCGATCGACCGACAATTGCTCCTTCGTGGCCGAGCTCGCCAGATCGAGCTCCCGCACCTGGCTCCCCTGGCCGGCATACAGCCGATCTCCAGCGAACGCCACGTGCTCGCCGATGCTCCCCAGATACTTCTCCGTCGCCAGGTCGAACGCCGCTCCGCCGTTAAAGATGAGCCGGTCGGAGACCGCCACTTCCGAGCCGCCTCCCTTCTTGGCATTCTCGGCCAGGGCGTAATACAGCATCTTCCCCGTGGCCCGGTCATAACAAGCGGGAACCGACCGGCCTCCGGGAATCAGCAGCTTGTCGCCAATTACCGCCAGCGGTCCTTGCGGCGCGACCCCGGCAAACGAATCGGTGTTGTGCGGCTGTTTGATGTACAGAGACCCATCACCATCGTTCGTCCAGACGACTTCGCCGGTCCGCGCGTCGAGCGCGTGCAGGAAGATTCCCATGAACGGCCAGATTCCCGCCGCAAAGTACACCTTGCCATCCGCGATGACCGGCGCTCCGCGGGCCGGCCAGGTCGAGATCAACCGTTCGTTGCCGAGCACCTTCCGATTCGACGGACCGCCCCGAAACCGCCAGACCAGCGAGCCGTCGGCCGCCTTCAGGCAATACAGATAGCCGTCGTCCGAGACGAAGTACACGCGATCCTCGTGCGCCAGCGGCGCGAACCGCACCGGCCCATCGGCAAAGAACGTCCACCGCACATCGCCGCTCGCCGTGTCGTACGAGGTCACGCTCCCGGCATGCGACGAGCCGACGATCAGTTGCTGGCCGACGACAATCGGCTCGTAGACCGCGTCGAACGGCATTTTTGGCTGATCGGGCCAGGCAGGCGTCAGCTTCGGCAAATCGCGCTGCCAGCTAATCGCGAGCTTCGCCGGCAGATCCTCGGGTGAGGCCGCACTGCGCTGAGCGTCGTACCGCCACTGCGGCCAATCGGACCCCGCGGCGATCCGCGGCCCGAGTGGCGACAGCACGCCGAGCACCGGGACATAGAGCACTGTGGCTAGCGCAACGAGAGACAGACGCCAGCGATCGTGGATCGGTCGGGCGGCGAGAGGTGGCATCGTCAGCTCCAATCGGCGGGCAAGGAGGGGCGGCCATGTGCGACGCACAAAGCCGGGCAACTCCACAGGCGGGAAACTGCAACCTACCCGCGCGAGCCGCCAGTTTCCAGCCGCAAACCGCCCGTAAGACAGTCTGCGGCCGGCTCGGCTGGCCGCGGCATGCTAGTTCCCTTCTGTGAAGAGCTGGCTTGCACCCGAAGAATTAACGCGACGGCAAGTCAGCAGCCCCGTCATCAACGTGCCAATTCCACCCGGTTCCGGTCAGCGGTTCGCTACGCGGCAATTTGACTGCGAACGAGGTACCAGAATTTGAACCTGGGGGCGGAATTGGCAAAAGCGGTTGTGGAGCAGATTGTTGCGGCGAAGTGGTTGGGTCGGGAGCTGCACCGGCGTTGCAGGTAGCGATCGCGGGGTGTCAATGTTTGACGTGCGTTGACGCGCGACTCGTCGAGGTGATCGAGGC
>JALORD010000617.1 GCA_025459145.1 Pirellulaceae bacterium
CGGATGCCGAGCTTCTTGAGTTCGCCGAGGATGCGGGTGTAGCCCCACTCGTTCTCCCGGGCCAGCTTAAGCACCAGCTTTCGGATCTCGTCGGGAGTCCGGCGTCGGCCCCGCTTGACCGGCGTTTTCTTCTTCCCCTTCTTCTCGTCCCGGATCCAAGTCAGCAGTGTGCTCGGCGCAACGATCGTGGTGAGCTGACGCAGCACCTTTCCTCCCAGCTTCTGGGCGAACTTCACCAGCCGGTGGCGCTCCTTCGGCGTGATCGTGATCCGCTTCGGCAGCTTGGACCGCAGGATCTGGTTCTCGACCTTCAGGAACTTGATCTGCCGGGCCAGCTCTTTCTGCGTAGCACCGGCTATCACCAGCAGGAGCGACTGAAAGATGTTCGTCATCGAGGTAAAATGCGCAAGTCGCTACAGATCATGGAGATGCGCTCATTTTGACACCCCGGAGGGCGCCTCAATGGCTTGCGGCAACCGTACCTCGAACTGCGCCGCGCTCTCTGCGCTCTCTAAATTTACTCACACGTTCGTTTGAGTATTCTCAAACCTGTTAACCCAGCGCTGATTTTCAGGAGAGTGTCTGGATCGTCGGCAGCCGACCGAACGGGACTTCAAATCAGTAAGTCCGCTCCTCCCCTACCTTTACGGCGATTCCAAAAACAGAGAATCGTTATGAAGAGGGTCTGGACCGGGGAGGCGATCCATTTTCGCGCGGTGTGCTTCCCCTCCGAGCAGCCGCGGACCGATGTTATGCTACGCAGTTGCCCCATTTCGTTGGCCCTTGCCCCCACTCTCCCGCCATGCCGCAACTCAACAAATACAGCAGCCGTATCACCCAGCCCAAGAGCCAGGGAGCCAGCCAGGCGATGCTCTATGGGACTGGGATGACCCCCGAGGATATGAACAAGGCGCAGGTCGGAATCGCCAGCGTCTGGTACGACGGCAACACCTGCAACATGCACCTGAACAAGCTGGCCGACCAGGTGAAGGAGGGGGTGACGGCGGCCGGACTCGTCGGGATGCGGTTCAACACGATCGGCGTCTCCGACGGGATCAGCATGGGGACCGAGGGGATGAGCTTCTCGCTCCAGTCGCGCGACTTGATCGCCGACTCGATCGAGACGGTCATGGGAGGGCAGTGGTACGACGGGCTCATCGCCCTGCCCGGCTGCGACAAGAACATGCCGGGCTGCATCATGGCGATGGGCCGGCTCAATCGACCGGCGATCATGGTCTATGGCGGGACGATCCGGGCCGGCTGCACGCCCCGCCATCCGAAGCTCGACATCGTGAGCGCGTTTCAGGCGTATGGCGAATTCATCACCGGCAAGATCACCGAAGAAGACCGGGCCGAGATCATTCGCTGCAGCATTCCCGGCGCAGGAGCCTGCGGCGGGATGTACACGGCCAATACGATGGCCTCGGCGATCGAAGCGCTCGGTATGTCGCTGCCGTATAGCTCGTCGATTCCGGCCGAGGATCCGCTGAAGGTGGGCGAGTGCCGGGCGGCCGGCAAGGCGATTCTGAACCTGCTCGAGAAGGACATCAAGCCGCGGGACATTATGACGCGGGCCGCGTTCGAGAACGCGATGGTGATCGTGATGGCCCTTGGCGGCTCTACGAATGCCGTGCTGCACTTGATTGCGATGGCCCGAGCCGTCGACGTGCCGCTCACGATCGACGATTTTCAGAAGGTGAGCGACCGGGTGCCGTTCATTGCCGACCTGAAGCCGAGCGGCAAGTACGTGATGGAAGACTTGCATCATGTGGGCGGGACGCCGGCGGTGATGAAGTACCTGCTCGAGAAAAAGCTCCTCGATGGCAACCAGCTTACGGTCACCGGAAAGACGATCGCGCAAAACCTGGTCGAAGTGAAGGGGCTCGCCGAGGGGCAAAGGGTGATCCACCCCATCGAGCAACCGATCAAGGAGAGCGGCCACATTCGGATCATGCGAGGCAATTTTGCGCCCGAGGGGGCTGTCGCCAAGATCACCGGCAAAGAGGGGCTCAAGTTCACGGGTCCGGCCCGCTGTTTCGACAGCGAAGAGGACATGCTCGCGGGACTCGAGCAGGGGAAGATCCAGAAGGGGGACGTGATCATCATTCGCTACGAAGGGCCGAAGGGGGGCCCGGGCATGCCTGAGATGCTGACGCCCACGAGCGCAATCATGGGGGCGGGCCTGGGAGCGGATGTGGCCCTGATGACCGACGGCCGGTTCAGCGGCGGCTCGCACGGCTTTATCGTCGGCCACGTCACGCCGGAGGCGCAAGAAGGCGGCCCGATCGCCCTCGTCCGCGATGGGGAACAGATCACGATCGACGCGGAAGCGAACCGGATCGACCTGGCGGTTTCGGACGACGAACTGGCCAAGCGCAAAGCCGCGTTCAAGGCCCCGCCCTATAAAGCGACCCGCGGCACGCTCTACAAGTTCATCAAGAATGTGAAGAGCGCGACGGAAGGATGCGTGACGGACGAATAGGCCTACGACACCTCGGATACTCGACCCCGGGTAGTTGGCCTCGGGCAGCCCGAATCGTCTCTATTTCCTCGCTGGCGCGATTGTCCTCGCAGCGGTTGAACTCCGCCGAATGTGGCAGCGTGCCCCTGGCAGACAGAATCCAATTAATCCTTCAAACGCTTGGAACAAAATATAGTGAATAGCACTTTGTAAGGAGATACTTGCCACCGCCTGTCCTTCTCAGCTAGAATCAAATCCGCCATTTCGTGGGGTTTACTCGCGATTGTCAGGGAGCGATTCTGGCAGCAATCTCCGTCCCCCTTGGTGCTGAGGAGCGGGCGAGAATAGTCGTTCTTTCGGGCCATTCGGACCGGAGGGTGGCGGCATGACGCGCGACATTGTGGAGTTGGATGATGTGCTGGCCGAGGAGCGAGAAGAAATCGCGCTGCGGCGAAAGCAGGCAGGATTTTCCCCATCCGACGCAG
>JALORD010000161.1 GCA_025459145.1 Pirellulaceae bacterium
TCCTGTCCCTTGCGTGGCTTCTTCGCCCGTTCCCTGAATCTCGACAAACCGTCCGCGGCCTGTCATGACGACGTTCATGTCGACATCCGCGGCGACGTCTTGTTCGTAGTTCAGATCGAGTGCCGGATGTCCATCGACCAGGCCGACACTGATCGCGGCGATGCTGTCGGTCAAGGGCCAGCCTGCGGGGTTGGGCAGTTCGGACCGGACCGTAGCGAGGGCATCAACCAGAGCCACGAACGCCCCCGTGATGCTCGCAGTCCGCGTGCCGCCATCGGCCTCGATCACATCGCAATCGACAGTGATCGAGCGTTCGCCAAGCGCTTCCAAATCCACAATGGCTCGCAGGCTGCGGCCGATCAGCCGCTGGATTTCGGTCGTCCGCCCATCGAGCTTGGCCCGTTCCCGAGCCTTGCGCGGCCGCGTGCTGTGCGGCAGCATGTTGTACTCGGCGGTGATCCAGCCCTTGCCTTTTCCTTTCATCCACTCAGGAACCTTCGCCTCGACGCTGGCAGTGCAGAGCACGACCGTTCCGCCGGCGCGATACAAGACACTGCCCGACGACATCCGGGTAAAGCCTCGCGTGATCGTAACCGGGCGGAGGGAGGACATGGGGGGAAGGCGGAAGGATGAAGGTGGAAGGACGAACGATGAAAGCGGAGGCGGTTAACCCCGGCCCCCAGGCCGGAAGTCGGAGGCCGAGAGGATAAAGCATGAGCGGCGTGTTTACCCACTGACCACTGACAACTAGTCAATCGCATTAAGTAGCCACGCCATCAGTCCTTTCTGGACGTGCATGCGATTGGCGGCCTGAACTATGACGGCGCTGTAGTGACCGTCGATCACCTCGTCGGTGACTTCTTCTCCCCGCTTGGCGGGCAGGCAGTGCAGAAACACCGCCCCCTCGGGCGCCAATTCCATCAGGGCGGCGTTCACCTGGTACTGGGCGAGCGCCTGCCGGCGAACAACGGACTCGGCTTCCTGTCCCATACTGGTCCAGACATCCGTATAGACGCCGATCGCTCCCCGCACCGCTTCACGCGGATCTTCTGTCTGCAATAGCTTGACTTCGGGAACATTTCGGGCCAATCGGTCGAGAAATTCTCGATCGAAAGAATACTGCTTGGGCGATGCAATCGCCAACTCCACGCCGAGTTTGCCGCAACAGATGGCTAGACTGCGGGCGACATTATTTGCGTCGCCAATGTACGCCAGCCGCTTTCCTTCGAGTGGGCCGTGGATTTCATCGAGCGTGAACAGGTCGGCCAGCGCCTGACAAGGATGCGAGAGGTCCGTCAGGCCGTTGATGACCGGACACGTTGCGTACCGGGCCAGTTCCTCGAGCCGAGAATGGGCGGTCGTTCGGCAGACGATCAAGTCGACATATTGGCTCAGGACTTGGGTGAAATCTGAGGCCGATTCCCGCTTGCCCCATCCCACATCGGCTCCTAAGAACAGCGTCGTTCCCCCCAAGTGTGCCATGGCGGTTTCGAAGCTGACTCGGGTCCGCAGCGACGGCTTCTCGAAGAGCAGGGCCATCGTCCTGCCGGGAAGCAGCGGTTCGCGAACTCCGCTCCGCAGCTTCTCTTTCAAGTCTTTCGAAATGGCAAATACGCGGCGGATTTCATCGGCCGTCAGATCCATCACGCTTAGAACATGTCGCAGCGAAGCGTCGCTCATGGGAACTTGGGGAAGGAATGGTGAGGTCGGTGGAAAAGGAAACGGGGGCGAACTCGCCCCCCGGCCAGACAACCATCGCGAAACTACCCGCGCGGCAATGTGCGGATGACATCGGCCAGGATTTCGCATCCTTCGTCGGCCTGCTCCTCGGTGAGGTTCATGGCCGGCAGGAGGCGAATAACATTGCCGTGCGTGCAATTGACGAGCAACTTCCGGGACAGGCAATCCTTGACCACGGCGGCTCCGTCGACCGCCAATTCAATCCCAATCATGACGCCCGCCACGCGGACTTCCCGAATCAAATCGCATTCTGCCTGAAGCCCTTTGAACTTTTTCGCGAAGCGCTCCCCAAGCAGTTTGGCCTGCTCTAATAGCCCTTCCCGTTCAATGACTTCCAGCGTGGCAATGCCAGCTCGGGCGGCAATCGGGTTGCCGCCGAAAGTGGCGGCGTGCATTCCAGGGCGGAGGCTTTTTCCAACGTCGGGACGGGCGAGCAAGGCCCCGCCGGCGATCCCGCCGCAGAGGGCCTTGGCCAGCGTCATCACATCGGGCTCAACGCCAAACTTTTGATACGCGAACCAGTGTCCCGTGCGGCCGCAGCCGGTCTGTACTTCGTCGAACATCAGCAAGAGCCCGTGCTTGTCGCACAACTTGCGCAATCCCGCCAGGAAACCCGCCGGAGGAATCTGCACGCCCCCTTCGCCTTGGATCGGTTCGACCAGAATTGCGCAGGTTTCGTCGTCGACGAGCTTCGTCGCCGCCCCCAGATCGCCATAGGGCGCATAGAGAAAGCCGGCGACCAGCGGCCCCAGTCCTTCGTGGTACTTAGGCTGCGCCGTGGCGGTCAGGGCGCCTAGCGTGCGCCCGTGAAAGCCGCCGGTGAACGTGATGATTTTGTACTTACCCTGGCCGTGCAGGCGGGCGAGCTTGATCGCCGCTTCGTTCGCCTCGGCGCCGCTGTTGCAGAAGAACGCCTGCCCCCCAAAGCTCCGCTCCGAGAGCATCTGCGCCCATTGCCCCTGCACGTCCATGTGCCACGTGTTGGGAACGTGGATCAGCGTAGCCACCTGCTCCTGCACGGCTTGCACCACATGTGGCGGGCAATGGCCCAGCAGATTGCAGCCCCAGCCGGGAAAGAAATCGAGATAGCGATTCCCCTCGGCATCCCAGACAAGCGACCCCTCGCCACGCACGAGATTCACGGGATAGCGGTTGTAGTTGCCGATGACGTACTTTTTGAACAGCTCGACGGTGTCGGGCGAGCTGAGTGATGCCGTGGCAGTTGTCATGGGGAAATCCTGCGAATACTGACGAACCAACGGGGAAGAATCGTGTGCTCCAAACTTCCTACGGCGCCTTGACAAGTTCCGTCCCGACGCCGCTCGTGGTGTAAACCTCCAGGAGCAACGAATGCCGGACGCGTCCGTCGATGATGTGCACCTTGCGAACGCCGCGGTCGAGCGTTTCGAGGCAGGCTTCGACCTTGGGAATCATCCCCGAGTCGATCACGCCCGTGCGGATTAGCTCGCGCGCTTCGCGGTCGGTGAGCGAGTGGATAATCGATTCGGGATCGCGCTTGTCTCGGCGAACGCCGTTCACGTCACTCATGTACATGAGCTTTTCGGCGCCGAGCGCTTGCGCGACGGCGGTCGCCGCCGTGTCGGCATTTACGTTGAGCTTGCCGCCGTCGGCCGCCAGCGCCATGGAGGGAATCACCGGAACCTGGCCGGCGTAGCAGAGATTCTCGATCGTCGTGCGGTCGACCCGCGTTACCGCGCCAACGTGCCCCAGATCGATGGGCTGTCCGTCATCTCCCGGCAGCGTGATCCGCTCGCCAAAGAGTACGTTCGTGCTGCGAAAGTTGAGCGGCATCGCCCGCCCGCCGAGTTCTTCGATCGCCGCGGCCAGCTTTTCATTGGTTTCGTAGGCTAACACCTCTTCGACGATTTTGAGCGTGTCGTCGTCGGTGTAGCGTCGGCCTTTGATTTTCTTCGGAACGAGCCCCGCCGCGTCCATCGCCCGGTCAATCGCCGCTCCGCCACCGTGGACCACCACCGGCCGCATCCCCACCGTCTCCATAAAGACGATGTCAAGCAGCACGTGACGCAGGGCGTGCTCGTGCTCCATCACGCTGCCGCCGAGCTTAATGACCGTAATCTTGTCGCGAAAGCGGCGGATCCACCCGAGCGCTTCGATCAGCACGTCAGCTTTCTGAATGGCCTCTTCCAACGGGCAGAACTCCAAGCACTAGGCAGAGGTCGAGAAATCCGCAGAACTAAACTGGTGACTCACAACTACGCCGACGTAATGCGGCACACGCGACCCGTTCGGCCGCCCTGAAATTCGGCCGCAAAGTGTTGACCTTAAAGCATTTCGGGCAAGCGAAATCGCTTGCCCTTGAGTGCGCCAAACCATGAATTGTTAGGACTGCCGCGGCGGGTGTCAACCTACTCTCCCCCGAAATTTCACACGGCACGGGCAAGTACAGAAACACCATTGCCGGCTATGATGAGCCAGATGTTCACCGGACTTGTCGAGCACTTGGGGGCGATCCACCACGTCGAGCATCGCTCGCCGGGCTTGCGGCTGATCGTGCGGGCCGGCACGCTGACCGAGGATGCCCAAATTGGGGATAGCGTCGCGATCAACGGCTGTTGCCTGACCATTGTGTGGCAGGAGTCCGAACTCCTGGGTTTTGATGCGGGGGCCGAAACGCTCAGCCGCACGAACTTGGGACGCCTCCAGCCCGAAAGTCCTGTCAATCTCGAACGCTCGTTGAAGGTGGGAGATCGACTTGGTGGGCACTTTGTCAGTGGGCATATCGACGCGACGGGTACGCTCGTCAAACGCCGAGACGATGGGCAGTGGTCGTCGTTTACATTCCGGGTCCCCAGGCCTTTGACCCGTCAACTGGCCTCGAAGGGCTCGATTGCCGTGGATGGCGTCAGTTTGACGCTGGTCGACGTGGGGCTCGAAACCTTCAGCGTCGCACTGATCCCGCATACATTGGCGATGACGACACTCGGCCGTTTGGAGATCGGCAGCATTGTCAATCTCGAAACCGACCTCCTTGCCAAGTACGTCGAGCGCCAACTGGAAATGCGCTCGAATGTTGATCCGAATTCGATTCTTGCGGGCCGCTGATGCCATCCCATCGCCAGACGCAGTCGTACTTGATTCGCCGCTTTGAAGAGGCAGGCATCCATCCGGAGGTTCGGCACGGCCAGAATTTTCTGATCGACCTGAACCTGCTCGATGTGTTGCTCGACGCGGCGGATATTGGCCCCCGAGATGTCGTTCTCGAAGTGGGCACAGGTCTGGGCTCGCTCACTCAGCGGATGGCCGAGCGGGCCGCCGCCGTGGTCACTGTCGAGATCGACCACCGCATGTTTCAGCTCGCCTCCGAGGAACTGATCGACCTCGACAACGTGGTGATGCTGAAGCAGGACGCGCTCAAGAACAAAAACAACATGGACCCCGCGGTGCTCGAGGCAGTGCGAGAGCAACTCGCCGGCGGCCCCAATCGACAATTCAAGCTGGCCGCCAACCTGCCGTACAATGTCGCGACGCCGATCCTCTCCAACTTGCTGACGTTTGAGCCGACACCCAAGTCGCTGACCGCTACGATCCAGAAGGAACTGGCCGAGCGGATCTGCGCCCCGCCGGGAACCAAGGACTACAGCGCGCTATCCATCTGGATGCAGGCCCTGTGCGACATCGAAATCGTGCGCCTCATGCCGCCGCAGGTTTTCTGGCCCCGGCCCAAGGTTCATTCGGCGATCATTCATATTGTTCCGAATGCGGCCAAGCGATCCCGTATCGCCGACCTGGAGTTCTTTCACCAGTTCGTGCGGGGACTCTTCCTGCATCGCCGCAAGTTTCTCCGCGGCGTGCTGGTGAGTTCCCTGGCTGACCGGCTCGATAAACCAGCGATCGATGCCCTCCTGGCCGAATTCGGGATGCCGGCCGACGCCCGGGCCGAACAACTTGATGTGCCAACGATTATCGCGCTCGCGGACCATGTGCGGCAGAAAATCGATGCTAGCGGCTTGCCAGCCGGCTGATTGGCTTAGCAGACCTCACACAACCATCTGGTAACGGCCATTTCTCCGGGGAAATGGCCGTTTTGCTTTTGTCGCTAAACCTTGAATATGTAGTGACGCGAAGCAACGTTTCGCCGGGCTGATCTTGGCTATTCGCGCGAATCGGATTATCCTCCGCCACATCACGTTCGCCATCGGAAGGCGTCCCAGTATGTGGGTCTCACGGAGGAGCCAACCATGAACCTGCCCGCCATCCACTCGCCGACGAAGGCGCAGACTCCCGTGCATATCCGTTGGATGATCCGCCGCGATATGCCCGAGGTGCTCGGGATCGAAAGCCGGTCGTTCGAGTATCCCTGGAGCGAGGACGACTTCATCCGCTGCCTCCGCCAGCGGAACTGCATCGGCATGGTGGCCGAGCACCACGAGCGGATCGTAGGGTTCATGATCTACGAGCTGCACAAGAACCGGCTGCACATTCTCAATTTCGCCGTCCACGACCAGTTCCGCCGCCGCGGCGTCGGGACGCAGATGGTCCGCAAGCTCGTGGGCAAGCTCGCCCCGCAGCGCCGCAATCGGATCATGCTCGAGGTCCGCGAGACCAACCTCCCCGCGCAGTTCTTCTTCCGAGACGCGGGATTCAAGGCGATCTCGCTCCTCCGCGATTTCTACGAAGACACGACCGAAGACGCCTACCTGATGCAGCTTCGGTACATTTCGGCCGAGAGTGAAATGCCGACCGAGCGGACGCGGCGGAAGGCGGGATAGTCCGGACCGTGCCTACGGCAGCGGAAGCCGCTCCGCGATTGGCGAAGCGGTGAGCTGCGATGATGGGACCTGTGCTTGTTGACGCTGGGCCTGTTGACGAGAGTGCTCGGCTTCCAGCAACTGACGAGTCTGGTGATACTTCACGTCGGCATAGACGGCGAGCGCCCGTTCGAGGAACTGGCGCGCCTGGGCCATGTCGCCCCGCGCGAACGCCGCGATCGCCAGGTTGTGGAGCGCCGCATGGTTCCGTGGATTGCCGATCAGAGCTTCCTGCCAGGCTGCTTCGGCCCCCGGCCAATCGTCGGCTAGGGCGAGCGAATTCCCTCGCCGCTGGGCGCTGAGGCCATTGCCCCACCATTGCCGCGCCAACTCGACCTCGAGCGGCTCGTAGTGAGCCGTCATTGTTTGGGATAGCTCCGCAATGCATCGGGCGAGCAACTCCTGCCGCATTGCTTCGCCATCGACGGCATCCCGGCTGCGATGGGTCTTAGATATCTCCCGCTCGGCGGTAAGATTTCCTGTCTGAGCGTCGACCAACCGAAGCTGCAGGGTCACTCGCGGCGGCTGGACCGTCAATTGACTGGGGCCGAAAAGTCGCCCGAGGCCGCCGCCAGCTTCGCCTGCAGAACTCGCCGAGCCCGTGTCATAGTGCACGATCCGTCCCAGAAGGACCGCATCGGCCCCGGCCTGCCGAGCTGACTCGACGAGAATCGGCTCCGAGAGAGACTGGCCAGAATCGTGGTCGCCCGCCGAACTTCCTTCCGTAAACGACGCCTGCTGCACATCGGCTCGAGCCGGCAGATCGACCAGTGCGTAGCTAGGAGATTTCGACAGCGCGGCGGAGAGTTGTTCGCGGGCAAGTGTCGAACCTTCGGGTTTCCCCGTCACCGGAGCGATTGCCAGCCGCTGGATACCTGTGAGGTCGATCTCCGCCGGACGGAGAACCATCAACCGGGCCTGCGGTGCACAGCCAGCGAAAACCGCCGCCATGAGAAAGAATTGCCACCGCATCGGGCGTTCGTCTCGGGAGCCTGGAGCTGGCACTGCTCTGCGCAAAAGGCGGGCAGTTTATGGCGTGGAGATGTACCCGATTGGCCCGCCGCCGCCAACGGCATTCTTGCGGCAATCGACCTTGTGAGCGGTTCACTGGCTTGCCTATACTCCCCGCGCGCTGGGTGCCGCGTGCTGGCAATCGTTCAGTTCTGAAGGATTTGGTTTCCCGCCGCTAGATTGGCCGCGAATGCCCCGAGGTGACCCATGATGTTTCGCTCGACGATATTTCGCTCGACGACCGCCGGATGTCTGGGGGCGGTGCTCTACGCCTTGTCGGCTGCTGCCCAGTCGAATCCGCAGCAGGTAATTCGCTCGCCCATCGCGCCGGCCGGTCGCAGCATCGACCCTGTGGGGGGCTCGCCGGTTGCCCCTCGCCCGCCAGGCAACACACCAGTTCTGGCCCCCAGCGCCTCGTCCCTCGCTCCCGCAACCTCGACTTCCTCGCGCGACCTGATCCCTGCCGAGCCCGCGGTTCCCCGCGCGGGGCTCAAGATCACCAAAGGGAGCGGCACCCTGCCGAACGAGCACGGCCAGGTCTGGCGGGAGTATGACATTTCCCCGTACACGACCAGCGTCACCGAGACCGACCGTCCACAACAAGCCGTGATCGATTGGATCCTGCGCGAGACGGGAACCGACGTCTGGTTCTCCGAACCGCTCGGAATCTTGAGCGCGAGCGCCACGACGCTTCGTGTCTATCACACCCCCGCGATGCAAGAGATCGTCCGCGACGTCGTCGAGCGGCTGGTCCATTCGCCCGAAGATGCCCACGTGGTCGGCATCCGCCTGATCACGGTGGGGAGCCCCGACTGGCGGACCCGGGCCGTTCCTCTGCTCACGCCGATCGACATCAACTCCCCCGGCGTCGAAGGGTGGGTGCTGTCGCGCGAGAATGCCGCAGTCGTGTTTCAAGAGCTCAAGGCGCGAGCCGACTTTCGCGAGCACAGCAGCCCGCAGGTCGAAGTGCACAACGGTCAATCGCAAACGCTCGCTCGGACGAAGCCGCGGCGTTACAACCGGGGCGTACAACCGCGAGCGGACGGCTTGGGCTATGACCTCATTCCAGGACAAGTCGACGAAGGCTACTCGCTCACGATCAGCCCGCTTCTGGCGCTCGACGGCAAATCGGTCGATGTGGCGCTTAATTGCCGCGTCGATCAGGTCGAGAAACTGGTGCCGATCGCGATGGACGTGCCGGTGGTCGGCCAGGGGAATCGAGTTCAGATCCAGGTCCCGCAACTGGTCAGTTGGCGGCTGTCGGAGCGAGTCCGCTGGCCGAGCGACAAGGTGCTGCTCCTCTCGTGCGGCGTCGTGGCCAACCCGGCGGCCGAGTCGGGCAATCCATTGACGGCGCTCAATCCCTTCGGCGCCTCGCGAAGCCGGGCCGATGCGCTGCTCCTCGTCGAACATCGCGGCACGTCCGGCACCGCCGCCGGTGCAACTCCCGGTTCGCCGACCGGCGCCGCCCCGCCTCCGACAACGATCCCCGAACTCCGCGCCGCGGAACGAGCGGCGCAGCAGCGCAGGCAGTATTAGTGCCAGGTGCCACGGATTGGTCCTAAGTTTTCCACCGAATTCCCCAATGTACCGAACACCAATGACCAATGCAGATTGAATCCTCTTGGTCATTGAGATTTGGTCATTGGTCATTCAATTTGCACCCTCGTCCAGCAGCGCCAGCCGCAACCAATCGTGTCCCCAGGCTCTCCATGCAACGATTACCCGGCATTTCGATGACCGCCCCAAGACCGGTTTGCGGTTGGAGATTCGTGGTGGCTGCGTTGCTGGTGGCGAGCCTCGGTGCTGTCGGGTGTGCACGCCTGCGGATGCCCATCGGGGCGGGCCCGCCGGCAAATGTTCCCATCGAAAACCCGCTCTTCGTACCGCCAATGGATCGCGAGTTCCTCTGGAATCAGGCTGTCGACGCGACCGACGATTATTTTCGGATCGAACGGGAAGAACGCGTCCGGCTGATCGGCGGCGTTCTTACCGAAGGACGGATCGAAACGTTTCCGATCACCGGTTCGACGATCTTCGAGCCGTGGAAGAAGGATTCCACTCCCGGCTACGAAAAATGGCACGCCACGCTGCAGTCGATCCGCCGCCGGGCGCTCGTGCGAGTGATTCCAACTGAGGGGGGCTATCTACTCGATGTGACGGTCTTCAAAGAGCTCGAAGACCTCGACCGACCCGAACACGCCACTGCCGGTGGAGCGACACTGCGGCACGACGGCTCGCTCGTCCGTCAGGAAGGAGCGCCGGGCCGCTACTCGGTCTCGCTCGGCTGGATTCCCTTGGGGCGCGACATGACGCTCGAACAACGGATGCTGGCCGACCTCCGAGCACGGCTTGGACTGGACGACATGGCTCGCTTGCCGGGCATTGCGAGCGAAACGGGCGAATTGCCCTACAGCGCCTCGCCCGGCTTCGTCCCCCGCAACCAGCCGCCGGCAGGTCCCACGATCGAGCAGCTGCCGCCGATGGCGGGGCGGGGGCAGAGACCCGCGCCCAAAGTGTCCCCTGTCCTCTGTTCCCCTTTTCCTTGTCCCTTCACCCCTCGCCCGCCTCACTCCGCGTTCGCCGTGTCGACCTTCTTCTGCCAATAGTCGCGGGCCTCACGATGCAGGGCGATCACTTCCTCCT
>JALORD010000162.1 GCA_025459145.1 Pirellulaceae bacterium
TCGGCGCTCGGCCCTGTCCGGAATCTGCGTCGTTCTGCGTCAATCCGCGGCTCAATGCGTCACTCTTGCGCGGGAGCAATGTTAAGGGTAGGCAATTTCCTCGATGTCGGCTGCCAACACCTTCAGCGTAATGTTTGGGTTGAGCCGCTGCACGATTTCGGCGGTCAACTCGCGATGCTGGAAAATGTGCTCGACCGCGGCGAGTTCGATCTCCGTCTCGTAGTAGTCCGTGGCCCACGCCCAGTACGTCGCGGGTTTTCCATCGAGGGGTGATAGGAGAAACTCGGAGCCGTCGGGATCCGGGTGGTCCGGTGGGAACGCGACCGGCCCCATCAGCCAGACGCGATCGCTGTGCCGCCGCCAGAGGCAGAACGTCGTTTCGTCGATGTTGAACGCTGGCTCCTGCAAGCAGTCGGCAAACTCGCCGGGGACGGCGTCGAGTACTCCAGGCCAGACCTCAGGTCGGCCACCGTCTCGGTAGGGGGAGAGCGGGGATTCGTGGGCGAAACCCTTGAGCCAACATCCGGCCGCGCCGAAGTGGGCCAGCAGGTTGTCGCCGCTGCCGTTTCGCATCGACCCCAGCTGTTCGCCCGCACCCCAGGCGGCATTGAACGAGTAGTAACGATATTCCCAGTCCGGGCAGAGAATGGCATCCAGCATGGCCATCGATTGCCAGATGCGGCGAAGCCCTTCCCCATCGGGCAAGTGCGACAAGTCGCGGGTTGAGATCATTGTGCCTTTCCGATTGGCTGGAGCCAGAAAACGAGTTGTCCGGCGGGCGGGCGTTGCCAACCTGCCACCCCTATCCGTTCAGGGGTTGCCGGCCCTCTTCAGCATCTTTCGCAGGAGCCACATTTCGCCCTGGTGGTTGGCTTCGTCGTGCAGTCCGTGGACGAGGAGGTACCGCAGCGGCGCATTGTCCGGCGGGCCGATCATCTGGTCGAGCTGCTGGGGAGTCAAAGCCGCAATCGCTGCCGTAAGCCGGGGCAATTGATCGCGCAGTGCGGCGGCCACTTCGGCGACCGGCGGCCAATGGGTGACGGTTCGCGGGTCGCTGTCCCAACTGAACGCCTCGAACCAGCCATCGGGAAGTGCCGCCGGCTGTCCCGTCGCCGGAGAAACTCCCAGGCTCTCGACGACGACGAACACATGGCCCGCATGCCAGAGGATCGAATTGACCAGGCCCGGGGCGGTGAAGCGAGCCGTCTCGTCGGTCAGGCCCTCGAGCAGCCAGAGCGTTTTGCTGCGGACTTCGCTGGCCAGCAGGAGCAGGGAGTTGTCCATCGAATAGTACCTCAAATCGGCGGCTAGCGCCGGGGAGTGCGTCAGGACAGTGCGAGTTCCCCCGCGATTGTAGGGCCTTTCGATGTTCCCCAGGGACGTGCGCTCGGGAGTGGAAAAATTGGTGGGAGATCGCAGACTTTTTATGCGGGCCCGCGTGAGGGTGAAACTTGTTGGTTGACGTCTGTCCCATCGACCCATCGGCCTCACTCCGGCCGTCGCCCCGAGGAACTCGCGGAGTCGGCCGCAGCTTTGGCTTCCTCTTCGCGGAATCGGCTGCCGTAGCCCTTTGTGGCGATCCGGCGGCCGATTTCCTCGTAGACCGCAGGATCGCGGGGGGCGAAGGTCCCCAGGCCGTCAACATAGCGGTTGAACATACAGAACATGGCGGCGATGAGGACCGTGTCGTGGATTGCCTGGTCGTCCGCCCCGGCGGCCTTGGCCTTTGCCACGTCGTCGGCGGTCACCAGGCGGCCATCCTGGCGGACCTTGCCGGCGATGACGAGCAGTGCCCGGAGCTTCTCGTCGATCGGTGCCGCGGCCAGGTCGCCCAGGACCTGGTCGACGACGCTGCCCTGCTCGCCCCAGAGGGCGCGGGCCACGGCGGCGTGCGAATTGGTGCAGAAGTAGCACTCGTTGCCGCTGGATACATACGTCGCGATCAGCTCGCGTTCGGCTTTGGTAAGAGACGACGGGCCGCACATAAGGGCGTTGGCGAGGCCGTCGAGGTGAACCTCGGTGGCGCGATACGCCATGAGCGGGCCGATGATGCCGGGCTGATCGGGGAGGGAGATGTGGGGCATGGTTTCCGAGTGGATCTTGAGGAGAATCGTGCCGTGCGAAATGTCGCACGACGAGTTTAAGTTTGACAAGACCCGGCGGGCAAAGCCAGAATCATGGTGAACCCACCGCAGGTGCGCGGGGCCGCTTGCAGCAGCTCCGCGCCCATGCCCCTGGCCGAGTTTCGGCCTCCCGCCTTCCCTTCCCGACACGAGCTTTGCCGATGAACCGCATGCTTCGCCCGACGTCGCTGGCTGCTCCGTGCCCCGGTCCCTTCAGCCGGCGGACGCTTTTGCAGGTGGGCGGGGCAGCATTCACTGGCCTGGGAATGGCGGACCTGTTGCGGCTGCAAGCGCGGGCCGCGGAGTCGAACGGGGCGGGCAAAACCGCGAGCGATAACGCGGTGATCTTCCTGTGGATGCCGGGCGGGCCGCCCCACATGGAAACGTTCGACATGAAGCCCGAGGCTCCAGAGGACTACCGTGGAGTGTTTCGGCCGATCAAGACGAACGTGCCCGGAATCGAAATCTGCGAGCACTTGCCGCGGCTCGCGAAACTGGCCGACAAGTACACGCTGATCCGCTCGATCGCCCACGATTTTGCCGACCACGGCGGCGGGCACAAGCGGTTTATGACCGGCCGCGATCCGAAAGAGCCGGTCGGCTTTATCAACGACTATCCGGCGGTCGGCTCGATGATTGCCCGGATGCTTGAAGGGCGGCGAAGCGCAAGCGGCGTGCCACAGTACATTGCGGGAGTGGATTCGGGGCGGCAGGGAATCGATACGTTCAGCCTGGGAACGGCGTATCTCGGGCCCGCTTATGCACCGTTTTGGGTCGTCGGCGATCCGAGCAGCGAGGGCTTTCAGGTGCAGAACCTGGGGCTCGACAAGCGGCTGGAGGAACGGCTCGACGACCGGAGCACGCTACTGGGCGGCCTCGATCGGCTGCGGCGCGAGATCGACAAGACGGGGACCGCGACGGCAATGGACTCGTTCAATCAGCGGGCCATCGATTTGCTCACGAGTCCGGCGGCACGGGAGGCGTTCGACCTTTCGCGCGAGTCGGCCGAGCTGCGCGAGAAGTACGGCAATCATCCGTGGGGGCAGCGGGCGATCATGGCCCGCCGGCTCGTCGAAGCCGGGGCGAGCTTCGTCACGATGGTGATCGAGAATCCGTACTGCAAGCAGGTCCCGTGGATCAAGAACGGCACGTACAACTGGGATTCGCATGCGGTGAATTGCCACCTGTTCGACGACGCGCTCGTGCGTCTGCCGATCTTCGACCGGACGGTGGCCGCCCTGATCGACGACATTTATGCCCGCGGGCTCGACAAGCGGGTGATGGTGGTGGTGACTGGCGAATTCGGCCGGACGCCGCGGATCAGCCACCAGATTGGCACGCAAACGGGCGTCTCGCAGCCGGGGCGCGACCACTGGCCGGGGGCGATGAGCGTCCTGGTGTTTGGCGGCGGAATGCGGACCGGGCAGGTCGTCGGGGCCACGAACGGCAAGGGAGAATACCCGATTGAGCGGCCGCTGACGCCGAACGACCTTTGGGCCACGGTGTTTCGGCATTTGGGAATCGACTACGACGCGGCGATTCCCGACCACCACGGCCGGCCGATGCCGATCCTGCCGTTCGGCGAGCCGATTGCGGAACTGGTGTAGGCTCCTGCGGACGCGGTTGCGGGCAGTGCTGGCGATGGACGGGCGATTCGGAATTCCCCACTACGGCGTTATCGCTGTACTTTGAGGGGGGCTCTTTGGGCGGGCGTGGGTGCGCGACGAAAGTCGTTGCCCGGCTTGGACTTCCGCGTGCCCGCCGAAGAGGCCCATCGCGGCGAAAAATTGTTTGGTTTTTTACGATTTTTCATAAGTCGTTGTGCAGACGTTCTTTGTGGCCAAAATGGCTCCCGCCGGGCGGGGAGGTTGTGGTATACTCGTCGCCCGGCGGAACACTCGGCGAAGTGCTGGTTCGCGTGCCTGGTCGTGGGCGATGCCGTGCATCGTCTTTGCCCTGCAAATCGACGCGGAGGCGTCGAAGCGTGCTTCGACCTACCGGCCGCGCTCTGGCGAGTGTTGGGCAGGCGAAGGCCTGTGCAGATCGAATTCCTCGATCACTCGCCGTGCTCTTTCACAATTCGATGACAGTTTGCCTAGCTAGATGGGTTTGTTGGTCGCGGTTGAGCGGCGAGACGGGTGACGCTGCTGGAGTGAATCGTCTCTTTGCACCGCAGGCCGGCGAGAGGCCTCGCCGGCCCACTTTGGTGCCGCCCACTTTGGCGCGGATTGAGGTGAACGTTTTGTTAAATATTCGCCCCGCGCTCAGTCTAGCGAGCGGCCATAAGTTGCAGTTGGACAACGACTTGCGGCAGCACTTAACGCCGCTCACGAGCGCTGGGAGCCCAGCAAGCGCCAAGTCCTCCAGTAGGCCTGGCGTGGAGCGGGCTGGGTGGATCGTCCAGTTGGTACGCAGGCTGGCGAGAGGCCTCGCCGGCCAACTTTGGCGCGGATTGAGGTGAACGTTTTGTTAAATACTCGCCCCGCGCTCAGTCTAGCGCGCGGCCATAAGTTGCCGCTGGACAACGACTTGCGGCAGCACTTAACGCCGCTCACGAGCGCTGGGAGCCCAGAAAGCGCTAAGTCCTTCAGTGGGCCTGGCGTGGAGCGGGCTGGGTGGATCGTCCAGTTGGTACGCAGGCTGGCGGGAGGCCTCGCCGGCCAACTTTGGCGCCGTTTGCGGTGCCTGCCCGCAGCAGGGTGCTAGCACCGTGGGAGGGGCGTTTGGGCAAATTTTGCGGCGTTGGCCAAAGTCCCGCGCGGGAATGGCCGATAAGTACCGTGACGTTTGCACTGACTTTGACGCCTGTGCCGATCGTGCGGCCCGAAACTGCGGAGACAAACTGTGACCAAATCCTCGACCCTGTGGCTTAAGAGTTCGTTGGCGGGTCTGGGGCTGGCGATTGCCGCGGTTGGCAGTACCGGCTGTCAGATCACCGAGGGGGGGCAGACGCTGCCAAGCCCCTACTACCAGCACGACGACATCCAGTACTTTGCCCCAGGGCCGGAATTCAAGCTGCAGCGCGAAGCCTCAGCGATGAAGGCCTATAAGGCAGAGTTGGAAATGCAGCAGCGGGGACAATAGCCGCTGGTCCGGATTGCCGCTCAGCCAGCGGTGCCAGGAATTGCCGAATAGCGCTCGTCGAGTTGGCGAGTGCTGAAGCCGAGGGACTTGAGACGTTCGTAGATCTCCTGTCCGCGCCGGTTCAGTGACTTCGTCTGATCGCCATGCTGCTGAAGCGTCTCGAGCAGATCAGGCAACTCGGCCTGCGGAATCGAGATGGCTCCCGAGCGAGCTGCGAGCAAGCGGTTGTTAATATCACGAATGGCTGATGCATGCCTGTCAATCGATGCGTGCACCTGGGCAAGCTCATTTCGCAACTGGTTGACTTCTTCTGCGGACACCTGCATCCCCCTGATACGTGGGTACGCATTTTAGTGTCACATCACGTCACCAGGGAATAGAAACCATCGACTTTGCGCCTATCCGCGATTTGTCGGGAGCAGGCCGGAATTACGGCCCGCTTTTCTTCGCTGGGTGGATAGGAATCCTCGGATGAGGGGCGGATTACGCTATCAATTCGCGGATTGGTTCGGCACCTTCGACCCCCACGAGTTTCTGATCGAGCCCGCCGTAGAAGTAGGTGAGCCGATCGGGATCGAGCCCCAACTGATGCAGGATCGTGGCGTGCAGGTGCTTCACGTGCAGCGGCTTTTCGACCGCGGCACTGCCGATCTCGTCGGTCTTGCCAACGCTGACTCCGCCTCGGATACCGCCTCCCGCGGCCCACATGGTAAAGCCAAAGGCGTTGTGATCGCGGCCAGTTCCCTCGGCGTATTCGGCCGTGGGTTGGCGTCCGAACTCTCCACCCCAGACGATTAGCGTGCTGTCGAGCAGTCCCCGCTGTTTGAGATCAGCGATGAGTGCCGCGATCGGCTTGTCGGTCTCGCCAGCGTGGAGGTTATGGTTGGCTACGAGGTCGCCATGGGCGTCCCAGTTGTCGTCGTTGTGGGCTCCGCCCGAGTAGATCTGAACGAAGCGGACACCTCGCTCGACAAGCCTGCGAGCCAGAATGCATTGCCGGGCGACGGTGCTGCAGCGGGGATCGTTCAGGCCGTAGAGTTCCTGAATCGCGGCAGGCTCCTGGGAAAGGTCGGTCGCTTCGGGAGCGGTCGCCTGCATTTTGAAGGCGAGTTCGTAGCTGGCGATCCGCGAAGCGAGCGCTTGATTCATGCCGTGCTGGGCGGCATGCTCGTCGTTGTAGTCGCGCAAGGTATCGAGCAGTCGGCGCTGGGCCGCTTCGCTCAGTCCTGCAGGGCGGGCGAGATCGAGGATGGGCGTTCCCTTGGACCGAAAAATCGTTCCCTCGTAGTGGGCCGGCATATATCCGCTGGCCCAGTTCTTCGCGCCGCTGATCGGCCCGCCACGGGGATCGAGCATGACGACAAAGCCCGGCAGGTTTTCGTTCTCACTGCCGAGGCCGTAGTTGACCCACGATCCGAGGCAGGGACTGCCGGAGAGGATTTTTCCGGTATTCATCTGCAGCATGGCCGATCCGTGGATCGGTGAATCGGCCGTCATGGAGTGCAGGAAGGCGATGTCGTCGACATGCTGGGCCAGGTTGGGGAACAGGTCGCTGACCCACTTGCCGCACTCGCCGTATTGCTTGAACTTCCAGCGCGGTTCGACGATGCGCCCCTGGTTCTTGTGTCCGCCGCGGCCAAACGTTTTGACGCTGATCGTGCGGTTGTCCATGCCGACCATCGATGGCTTGTAGTCGAAGGTATCGATGTGGCTGGGTCCGCCGTACATGTACAGAAAAATGACGCTCTTGGCCTTGCCCGCATGATGCGGGTCTTTGGGGGCGAGCGGACTTTGAAATTTCGTGACGCCATCGGCCGCCACGGCCTGCTGGGCGAGAAAATCGCTTCCCAAGAGGCCCGCCAGGGCGACTCCGGTAAAACCGCCGCCGGCTTGCCAGAGAAACTCGCGGCGGGTGCGTTGGCAGAAGTTGGGTTGCATGGGCTTAACTCGCGGGCGATGGTTCGAACTACGGTTTGTCGAATTGTGTCGGACAGTGCAAATCGTCAGTGGTGCCACGCCCATCGGAAAGCGGCGTGGCGCGTGTAGTCTGATCTATTCCAAGTAGACAAACTCATTCAGGTTGAGAGCCAGCAGACAGAATTGCCGTAGAGCCTCGTCGGGCGACGAGGAGTCTTCTGACTGAACGCGGCGCAGAAAGGTCACGCCGCGGTCGACTTCGGCTAGCTTCGGTTCGCGCTGCAGCACTTGCCGCAGCACAAACGCTACTTGCGACTGCGGATCGGCGCCCGCGCCTTTTCGGGTTCGGTCGGCAAAAATCTGAGCTTGCTCATTCAGGAATTGGCTATTGAGCATTCCCAGAGCCTGCGTGGGCTGGGTGGTGCTGAACCGAACCGGGCAGGGAGCATCGGGATCAGGCGCATCGAACGCAGCCAGAATCGGGACCGCGAGCGAGCGCTTGATGTGCACAAACACACTCCGAGCGGCGGCTTCCTCGGGCGTCGAACGCTCCCAGTTTCGCCCCGGCTGCGACTGGCCGGCAAGCACTTCCTGCGGAATCACCGGATAGACGCTGGGGCCCTCCTGCTTGTCGAGATTGAGATTACCACAGGCGGCCAGAATCGAATCTCGGACTTCCTCGGCAGTCAATCGGCGGAGGTCGAAATGCGATAGGAGGTCGTTTTCGGGGTCGACTTTTACTGCCTCGGGGTCGAGCTGGCCGGACATCCGAAAAGCATTCGAGGTGAGAATGAGGCGGTGCAGGTGTTTGAGCCGCATCCCGCTCTCGGCGAACTCCGCCGCCAGCCAATCGAGAAGGTCGGGATGGGTGGGGGGCGTCCCCATGTAGCCGAAGTTACTCGAACTGCGAACGATGCCCCGCCCGAAGTGATATTGAAACACGCGATTGGCCATCACCCGCGTTGTCAACGGGTTCGCAGGATCGGCAATCCACGCGGCAAGCACTCGGCGCCGCCCCGAGGAACCGCGGTCGGCAGGCAACGGCTCGATGGCGGGGGCCGCTGCTCCCGGGGCCGTCATCACGGCGGGAAATCCGGGCTCGACGCGGTCGCCGTGCGATTGAGGATTGCCGCGTAGCAGTACATAAGTCTCGGGAACCTGCGATTCCTCGGTCACCGCCAGCGCCTTCTCGGCCGATCGGGGGCGATCGCGCTCGAGCCGGTCGCGCTGGCGGCGAAGTTGGGAGTATTGATCGAAGGCTTCGCGGGTGACGAGGCCCCCGACATGCTTCCGCAGGATGGAAACGCGGTTGCGGGGATACTTGAAGTCGTCCCGCTCGCCCCCGGGCAGTTTGTCGGCCACGGCCGCTTCGATTTTGCCCAGTTGCCGGTCGAGATCGGCGATTTGCTGCGCATGCGCGGCAATCTGCTCCTGATGGGCCGCCTGCTGCTCAGGCGTTGCGATCGACCGGAGCGAGGCAGTGGCGACCGATTCGTCGCTCCGCTGGCCATAGTGTCGGATACCCCGAAAAAAGGCGACCAGTTTGTAATAGTCGCTTTGGGGTATCGGATCGATCTTGTGATCGTGGCAGCGGGCGCAATTGATCGTCAGGCCGAGGAATGTCTGGCCGGTGGCCGCAATGATGTCGTCAAGCCCATCGTAGTAGGCCAGCAGCGGATCTGCCGGTTCGTCGTCCCACAGCCCCAATCGATAGTAGCCCGTGGCAATGATCGAATCGGCCGTGATTTCGTCGAGTTCATCCCCGGCCAATTGTTCGCGAATGAATTGACCGTACGGCTTGTCTTCGTTTAGCGAGCGGATCACGTAGTCGCGATAACGCCACACAAACGGCTTGGGATTGTCTCGTTCAAAACTGTTGCTTTCCGCATAGCGAACCAGGTCGAGCCAATGTCGGCCCCAGTGCTCGCCGTAATGTCGCGAATCGAGCAGTTCCGCAACTACCTTGTCGTAGGCGTCGGGCGATTCGTCTGCCAGGAAGGCCGCGACCTGAGAGGGCGTGGGAGGCAAACCTGTTACCGCGTAATGAGCCCGGCGCAAGAGCGTCGTCTTATCGGCAGGAGGCGCCGGCTTTAGGCCTTTGCCTTCCAGCTTTGCGAGGATGAAAGCATCGAGGGGTGTCCGCACCCACTCCGCATCCTGGACAGCGGGAATCTCGGGCCGCACGACCGGCCTGAAGGCCCAGAAATTGCGGGCCGTTTCGTCCACCACCGGTGGACCATGCTGGATCAAGTTGCCCGCTTCACCTTCAGGCCAGGGGAGCCCCATTTCGACCCACCGCGTCAGAACATTGATCTGTGCCTGGGGCAGCTTCCCTTTCGGGGGCATCTCGAACGACTCGTAGCGAATCGCCGCCAGGAACTCGCTTGCACTAGGGTTTTCGAGGGAGATGGCAGGGCCGTTTTCGCCACCCTTCAGGAATCCATCACGGCTGGTCAGGTACAGTTCGCTCTGGACCTTCTTTTCGGCACCGTGGCAGTTGACACAATTCGCCTTGAGGATCGGCTTGACCTCGCGCTCGAAGAAAGCGAGTTGCTCGTCGCTAAACCTAGGTTCCTCCGCGGCCAATTGCAAACAGCCGATGAGTAGACATGGACCGGCTGCAAGCCAGTAAAACCAGCCGGTCGTCAGTCGAATATTAAGGTGGGAGAGAATCATCAACAAAAGCTCCCAATGGCGATTCAGGCAGGAGGGGGAACCGAGCAGCGCGATACGGAACCGTGGAGAAGCGCTCTCGGCGTAAGCCGCGGAGCCTTCAAGCTAGACAGGAACTCGATTCTTGGGGGAGGGCGGGCAGGATTTAATTTCAGTCTGAAAATAATTCTACGGACGGATGAAACAACCTGCAACCAAAACTCCAGAATACACTCTTCGCAGCGC
>JALORD010000163.1 GCA_025459145.1 Pirellulaceae bacterium
TCCTCGGCCGCCTTGACCACGGAATCGTCGCTGGCCGAGACCAGCCGGTACTCGACCAGCTCTTCGCACTTTTCTTTGTTGACGTATGAGTAGACCTCCGCCTCGGCAGCCGGCAAGAGGACGATTTCGAGCGTGCCGATTGCCTCTGCCGCGGCACCGGTCCCGGCGATGCCGACCGTGAACTCGCGCCCCGGCAAGAACGTCTCGACGAGGACGGGCTGCTGGTATTGGGCCAGAAGCCGCTGGCAGACTTCGCGAAGCGCCGCCGCGTCGCGAACCTTCGAGGCAGGCGTGATTCCCTTGCCCGTTCCTTCAGCCACCGGCTTGGCAAAAAGCGGATACGGAAGGTCGAGCGAGTCTAAATCCGACAATTGCTCGATCACGGCAAACCGCGGCGTCGGCACGCCCGCTGCTGCAACAACGGTCTTGGTGAGCCCTTTGTGCAGCGTCAGGGCCATCACCAGCGGATCCGAAAACGTGCAGGGAATGCCGTAGACTTCGAGGATCGCCGGAACCTGTGCTTCGCGGGCAATCCCCGTGAGCCCCTCGGCGATGTTGAACACCAGATCCCACCGATCTCCCCGCGCCAGTCGCTCAACGAGGCTGCGAGCATGACCGATCCGGTCGGTCGCGTGGCCCAGTTCGCGAAGCGCGCGCTCGATCGCCTCGATCGTATCGGGTCGATCAAACTCGGCAGTTTCATCTTCGCTGAAACCGACCGCGAGGTAATCCTGGCGGAGATCGTAGGTGAGGCCGATGTGCACTTTGGTTAGTGGTCAGTGCTTGGTGGCTGTTGGTTAGTCGCTAGTGGGGGATGTCACTTGTCACTGGTCATTTGTCTTTCGTGTTTCCTTCGACATTCGACCTTCGACATTCGCGACTTTGAAACTCCGTCCCCTGGTCCCCGTCCTCTGTTCTCTTCCCTTACGACGCCCGCCGGGGGAAGACAAGCGGTGCGTACGCTACCGCCATGCCGACGACGAGGCCGACCGTGTGGGCCGTGTTGGCGACCGGCGGCATGAAATTGAAGGGACCATTGTCTCCTGTCATTCCCCGCGCAAGGCACAGCATAAACCAGGCCACGCCGATCAGTACCGTGCCGGGATTCAAGTAATAACCGTCCCGGTTGTCGAAGCGGACCTTGATCAACAGAAACCCGAACACGCCATAGCCCACGCCCGACATCCCGCCAAAGTTGATCCCGCTACCTTTGAACAAGCTGGCTTCGTAAGCCTGGGCCACGTTTGACAGTACAGCCATCAGCAGGACGAGCCCCAGCATGTACCAGGTTCCCTTGCGGTTCTCGATCTGTCCGCCGAGCGAGAAGAGCCAGAACATGTTGAACACAAGGTGCATGATGTCGAAGTGGATGAAGATCGGCGTCACCAGCCGCCAGATCTGTCCCCGCTGGATGCTGATCCAGACGTTGAGGGGGCCGCGTTCCTGCAGGAGCTGCTCGATCGAGACAAAGCGGAGGGCGTCGCGGACTTGCTCGCTGCTCGATAGCTGACCGCCCTCGGTCACCTGGCGGGGCCCCTTATCGAACAGTGTTAGAACGGCGACGAGGACGCTGATCCCGATGAGCGCGAGCACCAGCGGACAGCGGCGGGGGGCACCGACAGCGCCAGCCGGGCCGCTGCTCCACTTGCCCCGCATTTGCACGATGTTGCCCTGCTGCTTTTTGCGCTGTTCGTGCTCCTCGCGGAGCACCCGCTCGGCCTGGCGTTCGACGCCGGCGTAGCGCGGGTCGTCCGGATTCGCCTGGAAGTGTGCCAGTGCGGCCCGAGCTTCGTCGAGGTGATCCTCGTCCCGCACCCAGACCGCCCAAGCCGAGCCGTCCACTTCGGCATGCGCATCGATCCGCTGCGTCACCAGCCAGGCGGCCAAGCGGCGAGCTTCGGATTCGGTCGGAAGTGTGCCGAGTTGGCGCATGGGAACGGGCGAGGGGCGATAGGTTAGGGGCGAGGGTGGGAGTCTGCCATTTGGCTTTCGTGTTACTTTCGACTTCCGGATGCCGGCGGCCGGCCTAGGGGCCGGCGTTATCCGACCTCCGACCTCCTGCCGCTACGTCGACTGGCTGCCGATCCCGAGCTGCCGATACTCACCCCGCTCGAGTAGTTGCTGGGACGCTTCGACCTCGGCATAGTACGCGCGGCGGACCAGGAGGCTGGCCGAGGCGCTATCAAAGATGCCGATTGCCTCGCGGTGCAGTTGCAGCGCCGAACCGGTCACCTGCGAGGTAATTGGCCCCTCGACCGTGTCGCGGACCGCCGGCGCCTTGTGCTCGCCAAAGGCCAATAGTAGGCACCGTCGCGATTCGAGAATCGTACCGACTCCCATGGTTACCGCCAGCCGCGGCACTTTGTCTTCGCCGCCGAAAAAACGGGCGTTGTCGCGGACGGTTTCGCTGGCCAGAGTCTTGAGGCGCGTCCGGCTGCCAAGCGACGAGCCCGGTTCGTTGAACGCGATGTGCCCGTCGCTCCCCAGGCCAAGCAGCTGCAGGTCGATGCCGCCGGAGTCGCGGATGCGTTGCTCGTACTGCCGACAGTGCAACTCAAAATCGAGGGCTCGGCCATCGGGCACGAACGTACTCGTCGGGCGGATGTTGATGTGATCGAACAAGTTCTGCTGCATGAACGCCCGGTAGCTCTGCGGGTGCGTTGGACCGAGGCCCACATACTCGTCGAGGTTGAACGTCGTCACGCGGCTAAAGTCGAGCCCCTCCTCGCGATGCATCCGGATCAGTTCGCGATACGCCGCCAAGGGAGTGCTGCCGGTGGCGAGTCCCAGCACGCACTCGGGCTTGCGGCGGACGAGGTCGGCCAGAAATCGTGCGGCACGCTTGCTGCCACTGTCGCTATCGGCCTCGATGATCACGCGCACGGCAAAGGAGACCTGGCTGGCGGGACAAAATACGGATAATTGCGAGTCAACACGTGCGAACCAGCATACCAGTCGGCGGCGGCGAGGGGGTAGGGTGGGCGGTCACTCGTCATTGGTCATTGCTCCCAAGCCGGCCGCACATCGGGCACTTGTTGGGTTCAGGCAATTGTTTATCGGCCGGCTCGTCCGTCCGCGATGCTTTCGTCTCGCGCCAGCCGCAGTTGCCGCAGCGATGCTCCCACGAATAGACCTGCAAGTCGCCGCGGTCAAAAAAGTTGTAGCGGCAGGCGAGCGCATCGCCGCCGCACTTGGGGCACTGTCCTGCCGCCTTGGTGTTGCTTGGCACGGCGGGATCTCCGCGGAAGGATGACGCCTTAGAATCCCCGCATGCTCCGCACGTCGTCGAAATCCCGGAGGTGATATCCGATGCCGACATAGTCGAGCACCCGGCAGAGGCCGCGCAGCGCGACGCCCATGCCATCCGGTCCGCTGAAACCGCCGAATTGGCCGCCCCCTTTGACGTGCGGCTCCAGATCGAGGAACACGCCGGGAACGCCCCGTTTTTTCAGCTTCTTCTCGATCGCCGGGATCAACTCCTTGAAATCGCGCAGGACCAGTTCGTGGCCGCTGTCGCCGACGTCGGCAGGCACAAAGTGCTTGAGCGCTTCTTCGTCGACGTGCGTCGTCCGCTGGGCTCGCTGCGGATGGCGATAGTCCTTGATGTGCATCCAGCCGAGCCCCTTCTTCATCAGTTCGTACTGGTCGAACACTTCGCCGGGGCTGAATCCCTGTGTGCTGATGTTGGCTGCATCGAAGATCGTGACCAGGGCCGGATGATCCACCTGCTTGTGCAGTTCGGCCATCAACTTGCCGTTCTGACCCACCAAGTTGGCTTCCACCTCCAGGCCAAAGAGCAAATCGCTCCGATGGCAGGTCTCGGCAATCTGGCCGAGCTGCTCGACTGCCTGCGGCAGGTGCTCCCGGGGATCGGTCCCCTTGGGGTGATAAAACGAAAAGCCGCGAATTAGCTTCGTCTCAAAAGCATGCGCCAGCTCGCACGCCTTTTTCACTTCGTCGCCCAGGTACTTCTTGAACGGCACAAACCGGTTCTTCGTCCCGTCCTCGACATCGAGCAGCTTCACCTTGCCGATCGGCGAACCGAGCGTTGCCACATTCAGCCCGTATTCGTCCTCCAGGTGCCGGATTTTTGTAATCTCCCCCTTGGTCAGCTGCATCACATTCTTGATCCCCTGACCGGCGTCGATAAACCGCAGCGAGTAGTACTGCAGTCCCAGAGCCGCGAAGGCTGAGAACTGCTGTTCGGCTGTCTTTTGGTTGGCGGCTTCATCGCCAAAGCCGGAGAGGATGACGCGAGGTTGGTCGGGCATGGGAATCTCGGGGCTTAAACGATGGTGGGGTAACAAATTCGGACGCGCGGGACCGGGCGCGAGGAACCAGCATCGGTCGTCACAAGCTCGTTGACAAGGGCGGCAATGGTCCGCATTTGGCGCAGTTCTTAAAGCGCATGCCGCTGGAGACGACGAGAAGCGGATAGTTTTTGCTTGACCAGCACCGTTCAAAAACCGGAATTCGGTTCACTTAGGCTGCGCTGTCCGGTACCATTACCTGGATTGCAGCGGGAAATCCCCTGGCTTGCCGAGCACCGCCCGACCCGTCTGATTGCGGGTGCGGCGGGTACATACCGGCAGTAATTATCGCCTGTCATTCAAGGGAGTCTTTATGTCCCAGCTCCGTACCTTGTTCACTGCCTGGCTCACCGTTTCTGCCGCCGTAGTGTTGTGTCTCGCGGCTGTCGGTTGCCAGCGGGGACCGTCCGGCGTGGCGGCCGAGGTGGTCGACAACCCCGCCGCCAACCCGGTGCAGGAAGTCGCCGCGCTCGACACCACGGCACTCGAGACCACACCGCCGCTCGAACCAGTCGCCCAGCCGACAGTCGCGGGATCCGATAACGAGCAGATTCCGATCACCCACGTCGCACAGATTGGGGCCGAGCGGAGCCACCCGTTTCCCAAGCGGCTGGTTGCCCCCGAGTTTCCGAAAGATCTGGAGTGGCTCAATACGAGCAAACCGCTGACCAAGGCCGATCTCAAGGGGAAGTTCGTCCTGTTCGATTTCTGGACCTATTGCTGCATCAACTGCATTCATATCCTGCCGGAACTAAAAAAGCTCGAGAAGGAATTTCCCAAGCAATTGGTCGTCGTCGGCGTCCACTCAGCCAAATTTGAGAACGAAAAGGACACCGAGAACATTCGCCAGGCAGTCCTCCGCTATGAGATCGAGCATCCGGTCGTGAACGACGCGGACCACGGCATCTGGGACACCTATGGGATCAATAGCTGGCCCACGATCCTCCTGATCGATCCTGAAGGAAACGCCGTTTGGGGACGCAGCGGCGAGTTCAAGGCCGAGCAGGTCCGCGAGGTCCTGAAAGCCGCGATTCCCTACTATCGCGGCAAGCGGGTCCTCGACGAAAAGCCGTTCGAGTTCCAGCTCGAAGACGACGGTAAGCGCGACACGCCGCTCCGCTATCCGGGCAAGGTCCTCACCGACGAACCGGGCAACCGCCTCTTCATTTCCGACAGCAACCACAACCGGATCGTCATCAGCACACTCGATGGTCAACTGCTCGACGTGATAGGCAGCGGCAAGATCGGCAAGGCCGATGGCTCCTACACGGCGGCCTCGTTCGACCATCCGCAGGGGTGCGCCCTCAAGGGGGAGTTCCTCTACGTCGCCGACACCGAGAACCACCTGATTCGGAAGGTCGATCTCAAGGCCAAGAAAGTCTCGACGCTGGCCGGCACGGGTTCACAAGCGGCCCACGCCTGGCCAGGGCTCGACGATGCCCAAGCCACGGGAAAGCTTCCCGATCGCTGGGTCGGACCTTCGCGGGCCACGGCGCTCAACAGCCCCTGGGCCCTTTATTTCCACGACAACGAGCTGTACATCGCGATGGCGGGGCCGCACCAGATCTGGAAGATGTCGGTCAACGAGCGCGAACTGGGGCCCTACGCGGGAAATGCCCGCGAAGACATCGTCGACGGTCCGCTCTTGCCGCCGCAGCCGTATCAGCTCGGATTTTCGTCGTTTGCCCAGCCGAGCGGCCTTTCGTCCGATGGAACCTGGCTCTTTGTCGCTGATAGCGAAGGAAGCTCGATCCGGGCAGTCCCCTTCGATCCCAAGCGGAATGTCCGCACCGTCGTCGGCACGAATAAGCTCGACTTCGGCCGGCTGTTCCGCTTTGGCGATGTCGATGGCCCGCGCGACACAGTCTTGTTGCAGCATTGCCTGGAGGTCGTCTATCACGAAGGAAAGCTGTACGTTGCCGATACCTACAATCACAAGATCAAGGTCGTGGATGCTGCGACCGGAGACACGCAAACACTCGCCGGGACCGGCAGCCCCGGCCGCGGCGACGAGCCGGCCGAGTTCAATGAGCCGGCAGGTCTCGCATATGCCGCGGGCAAGCTCTACGTCGCCGATACCAACAACAGCCTGTTGCGCGTGATCGATCTGGCGAGCGGCAAGGTCAGCACACTGACAATCGCTGGGCTCACACCGCCGGGCGTCCCGGCCATGACGCCAGCGTCACCGACTTCGTCGGTGCCTGGTAAGACGTCGACATCGGCGCCGAAGACTTCACCGACTGCAGGCCCGGCCGCCGCGCCCGCACCGCAGAAGCCGTCGTTCAAGGGCGCACTTCAGGAAAAGCTGCCGAAGGCGTCGGTCAAGGCAGTCGATGGTTTGGTCCGGCTGCAAGTAGCGCTCGAAGTTCCCGCGGGCTGGAAGATGAATCCCGATGCGCCGATGTCGTACTGGCTCGACGCCACGGCGGCCGAGGGTGCACCGGCAGGTCCCGTCGATCGCAAATCACTTGGCCGCAAACGACTCGGGAAGCCAGTCGCCGAGTTCGACGTGCCCCTCGCCGTCAGCGGCAGCGGCCAGGACGAAGTGACCGTTTCGCTTAACTACTATTACTGCGACACGAAACCCGAGGGGGTCTGCAAAGTAGGGGCTGTGGTCTTTACCGTGCCGCTTGAAATTAGCGACGCAGGTTCGAGCGAACCGGTCCGGCTCGCGCACGTCATTCCCGAATGACCCTCGCCAGCACTCCTATCACTTTACCAAGCGCGCGTTGAGCCAGTTCGCGTGATCGAGCACATCGCCCCGATCGGCGAATTCCACAATCAGCGCGATTCGCGCCGCACTCTTCAGTTCAACTGCGATTGGCAGCGGCGCCTCGCCGCCGCGAATCGGGTCGCTTACGTAGCCGGCCCGCCACGATCCGTCCGGGTCCTGCAAGAGAACGCGAAAGATCACGCTGCCGCCGAAACCAGCCGACTCGTTGAGCGCTAGCTCCGCCGCAAACGATCGATAGCCGGCCACGTCGTATGCCAGGCGCGACGTCGTGTGCATCCCCAGCCCTTTCAAGTACACGCCGTCCCCGCTGCGCAAGCGGCCGCCGGTAACGCTCTTGTCTTTGGCGAACGGCCGAGCAAGCGACATAAAGGGAATGTGCTTGTAACCCAGCGAAGACTCGTCCGATAGCCAGACTAGATTCCCGCTCCCTCGCGGCTGAACCAGCGTTACCTCGTCCCAGAAAGTCTGTTCTGGATCCTCGCGCCCGCGGAGCGTCGTCACGAGCGAACCGCCCGCGGCGAGCTCGAACTCCAGCTTGTCGCCTCTGGCCTGTACCGCGTCGACCAGCAGCAGCGACCCTTCGCGACATCCGATCCAAAGCGGTGTCATCGCCGACTGCGGGCGGAACTCGGTCGCACTCCGCGACCAGGCGAGCACCTTGGCCGCCGGGACTTCAAGCGGTTTGGCCGCGGCGGGGCTCTGCCAGCGAAACACCTCCTGCCCCGGCAGCACATCCTCCGTCAGGAACGATCCCGCCAGCGGCGCTGCCGCGAGCGTCCCTTCGATCGATTCGCCGCCCACCAACCACAGCCGGTCCTTACCCTGGGGCGCTGCCGCGTCACGAGGCTCTGCCAGTTGCGCCAGCAGTCGATCCCGATCGGCCGCACCCGCCGGAGGCTGAAACAAGATTGCCCGCACGCTACTCCGCGGGAGCGTGGAATCTTCCCACAATCCGCGGCCCAGGCCCGTCGCATCGCCGACGACGAGCGACTCTCCGTCGATCTTCAGCACATCCGCGCGGATCAGCGTTCCATCGACGAGCAGCACCTGCGGCCCGGCCGACGTATCTCGGTAGCGTCCCCAGTACGCCAGTTCCCGCGCGGGAACGACCCGCACTTTCCCGCCAATCGCGAGGCTCACGTTCGCCTCGCGATCGATCCCGACGAGCCGCGCCGGCAGCGGTCCTTCGCGCGTAAGAAATGCTTGCGGCAGTTTGGCCGATAGCGCCTGCGGCTCTGCGGCGCTCGCTAGTTGTGGCAGACACGCGGCGAGAGCGAGCCCTAAGCTACAGATAGTGCGAACAGGTCGCGGCCGCGAGCGAGAAGAGATCGTCGAACCCGTCATCTAACGCTGGAAAATCGGCAGGTAGTTGTTCGGCATCTGCAGGATGATGCAGGCCATCGCGGTGCCGTACTCGGGGCAGATCAGGTCCATCCACGAGCCGTCCTCCTGCTGCTGCTTGAGCAGCACGTCGTTGACCGCCGGGTACCACTTCTGCCAATGCTCGCCGCCGGCCTGCCACATCGCCTGCACGCCGTAGTATTGGCCGTACATCGTGTGCGAGTCGCGGCTGAACTCTTCGACCGTTGGCACGTGCAGCATCAGGTACTCGAGGCCCCGCTTGATCTCGTCCCCTTCGTAAATGCCCGCGCTGTAGAGCGCGACCACGCCCGCCGCCGATCGCGGGAAGCGGCTGGGCCCGCCCGTCAGCATGTACATGAACCCGCCGTCGGCGTTCTGGCTCCGTTTGACGTAGTCGACGCACCGATCGATTGTGTCGTTGGGGACATAGATGCCCGCGTTCCTTGCCGCCCGCAGGGCCATTACCTGGCAGATCGTCACCGAAATGTCCGCCTCGCTGGCCTTGGGTTGATAGCGCCAGCCCCCTTCGTGATTTTGCGTGCTGACGATCAGCCGGACCGCTTGCGAGAGTTTGTCGCGAATCGCCGTGTCGGGCGACATGCCGTAGCATTCCGCCAGGAAGAGCGTGGCAAAGCCGTGGTCATACATCGGCCCGTGGCTGGTGTACTCCGGCTGGCAGATAAAGCCACTGTCGTCCGATGCGGCAAGCACATACGCTACCGCCCGGCTCACTTGTTGCCCATACTCGCCGCGGCCCGGGGTGTGTCCTCCCGACAGAAACGCCATTCCCGCCAGGCTCACTACCGCGACATTCCGGCTGTAGCCGCTGCCGCCGAACGAGCCGTCGTCGTTCTGCCGCGCGGCCAGCCAACTGAGGCCGCGGTCGATCGCCTTCTGCGTCTCGGGGCGTACGACCAGAGCGTCGGTCGCATCGGCGCTGGGACTGGCCTGTTGGGCGAAGAGCTGCGGGCCGGAGAGCATCTCGGACCAGAGTGGGGCGGTCGCGGCGAGGCCCAAGGCACCCGCGGCACCGCGGAGCAACGCGCGGCGCGAGGGAGCAATGTGGCGATGTGTGTCTGGCATGGCGAGCGATCCTTTCAGCTCGATCCGATTCTGTCCAAGCAAAACCAAGCCAAGCCGCCAGTCCCCGCGCCCCGCGGCTTTGGTCCCGGCGGCATTATGGCCTGCCGCGGGGATCTTCCGCCAGCCGCCGGTAGTAGTCTTCAATAAGTGTTTCGTACTTTGGCAAGAATTGCTCACTCAGAGAACTCTGCATTTCGTCCCGCAGCTTATCGGGAAGGTGACCCCAAAAACGCCGCAACAGGTCGTGCACTTCCGCCGTTTCGACCGCTTCTTTGGTCCCCTGCTCGATCCGGTCGGTGCTGTCGCGGGGGGGCGCGGGAACGGGTTGTCCGCTCGTTCCCGCCAGGGCACCCTGACCGCTTCCCGAGCCTCCCTGTTTGCAGGCGGCGCATTGCTGCCGCGCTTGTTCGATCAGTGCAGCCAGCTCCGCAGCGATCGCCTGCTGCGCTCCTGACCGCTTCCCGAGCCTCCCTGTTTGCAGGCGGCGCATTGCTGCCGCGCTTGTTCGATCAGTGCAGCCAGCTCCGCAGCGATCGCCTGCTGCGCTTCCTGCGTTCGGGCCGACGTGTCCCGCCCCGCAATGCGGCTCTGCACCTCGAGCATCTGCTGTCCGATCCGTGCCAGCGGCAATGTCGGGGCAAATTCGAGGGTTGTCTCCGCTTCGCTAGTCGCGGCCGGCGGATCAACAGTCGGCGAATTACCAGCCGGCTGCGCGTCGCCCGCCTTCGGCCTGGTCGGCGGCAGTGGCGGCAGCCCCTCGAACAGCTCCTTGTCGAGATCGTCCAAAAGCTGCGTGTCGAGGCTGGGGGCCTCGCGACTGGGAGCCTCGAGCGAAGGACCCGTGGACTCCTGCCCCAGCACGCTTGTCCCAGGAATGACCAAGGCCGCGGCGATCGCCAGCCCAGCCGTCACGAACCCTGCCATCGCAAGTACGCTTGTGGCGTCAGTTCGGTATCGCATCATCGTCACCTACGCCTGATAAGTTGCTTGGCACACCAACCGCCGATTACCGACCGTCGGCCTGGGGGCCGGGGTTAACCGCCTTCCGCCTCGGGGCTTCCAATTCGCCCAGCGCCGGATTGTCTTCGGGCGCAACCGTACTCTCGCGGATCAGCTCCAGCACCATCTCCGCCAGTCGCCCCTGCTCGGCCGCCAGCGATTCCATCTCTCGCAACAACTCCGCGGGCAGTTCGCCGCCAGCGCCGCGTTGCCGCTCGGCTTCGACTTCTACTTGCGTCGTCCGCCGGTTCACTTCCTGCTGCAACAATTCTAGCAGCTTCAGCTCGGCCAGGCTGGTAAAAGGATCCTTCTGACCGCCTTCCGCCGCGGGTGGAGGAGGCGGTGAATCGGACGGTGACGATGGCCCGGGCGTGCCCGAATCCGGCGCGAGCGCCTCGAGCATCTGCGTCAATCGCTGGGCTGCTGATTGGGCCGGGCGAACTGCTGCTGGCCCGGTTTGCCCCTGGCCCAGCGCGTCGGCGGCGGACTGCATATCTTTGCGAGCGGCAGACAGGGCAAATTCAAACGCCGCCGCCGCGCTCAGCTTCTGCCGCAGGTGCTCGGTCTCTTCGGCCACCGCTCGCTGTTCACCGGCTAGGTTGCGCAACGTCGCCTGCTCGGGATCGGGCAACTGGCCTCCGGCGACTTGCCTCGCCTGCTCGAGCCGCTCGGTTTCCGATACGACGTTCTTCTGCCGCTGGGCGAGCCCTTCGATCCACTGCTGCATCTGCGCCAGTTGCTGCTGGGCCAGCTCTTGCTCGGCCTGGGCAATTGCCGCCGCGACCTCGCGCTGCGCTTCTTCCAGCCGCGAGCCGGCCTGTTGGTTTTCCTGCCGAGCTTGATCGGCGTCGCCTGCCGCGGCCTGCTGGGCCGCCGCACCGGCCCGCTGGCCTGCCGCACCGACAGCCGCTGCAGCCCGCGGCGCGCCGAGCCGCTGCAGTCGCCGGCTGAGGTCTTGAATCTGCTGTTCAAGCTGCGCCAGTTCGCGGGCCAGACGCTCCAGTCGCCGCTTTTGATTCACCGCGTCGGGATCTGCTTCGGCCGCGGCAATCTCTTCGGCGAGCGCTTGCTGCGCCGCAATCATCCCCGCCAGATCGCCGGCCGCTCCGCGGAGGGCCTGCGTGTTGCGGGCCAGGTCTTCGTCGCGACGGCTCGACAGGACATCCAGCAGCTCGGCCAGTCCTTCGAGGGCCGCGGTTTGTGCTTCCCGCGCGGGGCTCAGCCGCACCCGGCCCAGTTCATCCGCGGCCGTCCGCATGCGTCCGCCGATCGCCAGTCGCCGCGCGGCCGACAGGGCGTCGGCCAGTTTCGACGCCGCCACGGGATCGCTCGCCGTCAGACGCGCCAACATCGCCTCCATTCGCCCTTGCAGCTTGTCAAATTGCCGGGCCAAATCGAGCTCGCGGCGAGCCAGTTGCCGCAGCGCCGCCCGCTGATCGGCCGGCTGTCCGATGGCGGCAATCGCCGCCAGCCGGAGCGTTTCTGTCTCGGTGGAAATTTTCTCCTGCTCGCTCCGCAATTGGCCCACCTCGCGGGCGAGCCGGCTGAAGCTGTCCCATTCGGTCAGCGAGCCGAGCATCCCTTCCAAGGCGTCGATCACTTCCTGCTGCCGCGCGCCGACTTCGGCCAGCGGCAGAGCGAGATTCTCGGCCGGCGTGCCATCATCGGCGGCCGCCCTCCACTCTTTGAAAGTTTCCGTCAATTGCTGGTTGATCGCCGGGAGCGGCTCTTGATTCAAACGCCGCACTTGCGCCGCGAGGTCGCGCATTCGGGCAGCGGTGGTTCCCGCTTCCAGTTGGTTCGCGGTCAGCTCGGCCAAGAGCTGCGTGAGTTGGCCCTCCACCCCTTCGGGACCGGGGCCGAGCAGCTTGTCGACTTGCCGCTGGTTGAATTGCTGGCTCTGCAATTGATTGATGTGGCTCTCCTCGAGCGGTTCTCCCGCCGACAACCGCTCTTCGAGGGCGATGAGCTGCTGCCGGCATTCCCGCTCGAGCCGGAGCGTCTCGGAGAGCTGGTTGAGCACCGACGTCTGCCTCTGCGCGAGACGGCTCTCGAGTTCTTGATCGGTAATGATCGTCAGCTTGCGGACGAGACTGGTCGCCATTTGCGGCAAGTAGTCTTCTGCCGTAACGCGGACGGCGAGCACGTCCCCCGCGGCCAGCCCCGCCAGTTGCGACAGATCCCACTCGTACTCGATCGTGTGGCTCTCGCCGGTCGCCATGACGCCGGTTGGTTGGGCCCGCTCTGGTCCAACGAACAAGGGAACGACCCGCTCGCCGTCGCCGCTCGATCCAGGGCGCACATACCGCAGTTCGACGAGCCGCACGGCCAGGTCATCTTTGACGATTACCCGCACCGGCAACCGCGCCCGCGCCGTGACGTACGCCTGATCGGGCGGCGTTTCCCAGCCGATCGTCGGCGGCTGATCGGCGACCGCCTGCAATTCGAACCGTGTATCGCGCGACGTGACCAGTCCGCTTTCGTCTTCGATCTCGATCCACAAAGCGCCGGATGCCTGGACAGGCCAGACGGTTTGCGGACTCGCCGGCACGACAAAGCGGCGGCCATCGCCGACGATCTGTACCTCGGGAAGCGTTTGTTCGGCCGCCTCGCCGCGCAGCGCGGCCCGCACAATTGGCCGATCGACCGCGCCGCGCACCGCCAGCGCCGAGCCATGGATCGCCTTGACGATCCGACCGGCAGCCGAGCGCGGCATACCCGTATATGCCGGGGGCGTCACGACAATCTCAAGCTCGGTGACCTTAGGAGGCTCGAGGACCGTGAGTTCCGTCCAGGGCATCGCGTCGTCGTCGCCGCCGCGAGCCCGGTAGGCGAACCCTTCCCGCACATTGTCCAGGCGAAAGACCATCCGCTCGTCGAGCGGTTTCATCTCCAGCGTTTCGAGACGCGTCCCCGAGGGGGTTTCGCGGCGGATCTGAATTTCGACCCGCTCGGGGAGATCGCCCGCGCGATCGACAAGTTCGACTTCGAAATCGTCGCCGACAGCCATCGTCGTTGGATTCTTGGCCCAAGCCAAATCGTTGCGCCGAGGCCAGGCGAGTTCGCTTCGCCACGGCATGGCAAGCCGCTGGAGGGCGAGGCCGGCGGTGTTCCGCTGCGCCGCGGTCAGCACGGCCACGATGGCCAGCATGCCAGCCAATAGTGCGACGCTCCTCCACAGCCGGCGTGGATCGATAGCCCGCCGAAAATCGATGCCGGCCGACATCGCTTCGGTCTCGGCAATCACCGCCCGCCGCAAGTCGGCCGAACCCGCCGTCGCGGCCTGCTCGGGTTGCGCCAGAAAGTCGACGGCTGCCGAAAGTCGATGCGCGAGGCTGGGCTCCACCCGTTCGATCCGCCGTGCCACATCAATCAGACTCGCGCGGTAGGCCAACGCGGGCCGTAGCCAGCGCCAAATACCCCAGCCAATGACGGCGAGCGCACACACGGAAAGAATGCCGCGAGCCCAAACGTCTTGCGTTCGCAACAGGTAGTCGAACAGCCCAAAGCCGACCAGCACCGCCAGCAGCCACGCCCCTCCCATGGCCAAGCCGAAGAGACGCACGTGCCGAACGGCCTGATTGCGGACGGCCTCCACACGTGCTTGTAGGGGATGGGGCATAACGACCACTCAAGGGGTACAGACGAATTGTCTCACGATTTGGATTCCCGTTGCTAGTAGACCGCCAGCGTTTTCATGTTTTGTGTTGACATGTCCACGCATGGGCCCGGATCGACTCCGACTGTCTTTGGTCGCTTAGTTCTTGAGCGCTACACCGCGTCTCCAGCCTCCGGGCCCGTTAATTGAATCGCTGGAAGTCATTTACTGGTATGTGGATGTGAATTCTAGTTCCACTTAAGCGAGACGCGGATTAAACGAAACGTTCACCTCAAACCAGCCAGAGTTGTACTTATACTTTGGAGGGATTTATTTTTATCCGACCAATCCTCGCCGGAAGTCGCCGGTCCGATTGTTGGCAGGAAATGCCAGTTCACGAGGCCACTGAAGCGACCTGCGGGCAGCGGCCATCGGTTCGCTGGGAGACCTACTGATCGATCCAAACGAGGGCCGCCGATTATACCACGCCTCCCGCTCGTCAGCGGAATCGATTTGTCGCAAGTCTTTTCACAGTAGCCACTTGCAAGAATTTTTGTGTAATGCAAATGATAC
>JALORD010000008.1 GCA_025459145.1 Pirellulaceae bacterium
TTCGCCGACGCGAAAGCCTTCCGGGCCAATCCCGTTGCGGAGCTAAGCCGTTTGTACAAACTCGTTCACCAACTCGTTGACTATCGCGAAGCGATAGAGTCGCTGCCGAAGCTGGATGCGGAACTTGAGAAGAAGCAACGAGAGATTGCCGAATTGGAAGCCTTACCAGTAGTCGAAGACAAGAAGCTTACAAAGAAGGCGGCGCAAGCACTTCAAAGTGCGAAGAATTCAGAAATGAATATCGCGCTAATCATTGCCCTTACAAAGAAAAAGATTGAACGAATTGAATCGGATGAAAAGCTTTCGGTCGTGGCGGCAAATCACGCGACAATCGATTCCGATGTCCTCATCGAAACCGCGAAGCTCCACGGCGGCGATCCCGAAAACCTCCGTTTGTGGCACGAATTCCTGCCGCACTGCCGTGACGAAATCGCTCGCGTCTACAAGCGCCTTGATGTCCGGTTCGACTGTGAATACGGCGAAAGCTTCTATCACGACATGCTTGCCGGCGTCGTCGACAGCCTGCGAAAGAAGGGGATGGCCGAGGATAGCCAAGGGGCGGTCTGCGTCTTCGTCGACGGTTTTGACGCTCCGATGATCGTCCAAAAGAAAGACGGCGCGTACCTCTACGCCACGACCGACCTGGCGACGATCCAGTACCGCATGAACGAGTGGCGGCCGCAGGCGATTTTGTACGTCGTCGACCACCGGCAGAGCGACCACTTCGACAAGCTGTTCGCCGTCGCGCGCAAATGGGGCTACACCGACGTGGAACTGTGCCACGTGAAATTCGGCACTGTCATGGGCCAGGATGGCAAGCCGTACAAGACTCGCGAAGGAACGGCCGAAGGGCTTGAGTCGCTCTTGAACGAAGCCGTCAGCCGGGCACTCGTCGTTGTCAAGGAAAACGACCACGACGGACAACTCTCGGAAGAGCAGTACCGCAACGTGGCCGAGGTCGTCGGCATTGGCGGGCTCAAGTTTGCCGATCTCTTGCACAATCGCACCAGCGACTACGAGTTCAGCTACGACAAGATGCTCCTCACGAACGGTTACTCGGCGACGTATATGCAGTACACGTACGCCCGCTGTGCGAGCATCTTTCGCAAGGGAGGCTTCGAGCGGGCGGCTCTACGCCGCTCGCGAGCGAAAATCGAGTTGGCCCATCCGGCCGAGCGAGCCTTAGCCTTGCAGATCCTCCGCTTTTCGGAAGCGCTCGCCGAAGTCGAAGCCGACTACATGCCGCACCACCTGACGGCTTACCTCTTCGACCTGGCCAAAAGCTATTCGTCGTTCTTCGACCAGTGCCCCGTGTTGCGGGCCGAAAACGACCAAGAGCGCGACAGCCGACTGCTGCTGTGCGACCTGACGGCGCGAACGATTCGCCAGGGGCTCGCGCTCCTGGGGATTCAGGTTGTCGAACAGATGTAGCCCATGACTTTGCGCGTCACCGGGAATTTTGTCCCCGCGGGCCGGATCAAACCGTTGAGCGATCCATAAACTCGTGACGATCGCGGACTTTGCCAGTTTCGGAGTTGTCCCATGGACCGCGCCATGCTTTGTGCCTTGCGCCTTCTCCTGCCCGTCGCCCTGGCCAGCCTCACGGGTTGCCAATGGGTCGTATCGAAACACCCTCTGTCTGACGAGAAGACGTCGCAGATCGACGAGCGGCTGCTCGGCAAGTGGGAGTTTATCGCCCCCGTCAGCGAACATACCGACGAGGCGGGCGAGGGGTCGCCAGCTCAGGTTCCGCCCCGATTTGCCATCGGCCGCCTGCCGGGCAAGGAAAACCTGCTCGAGATGGCGTCGGTCGAGGTCGACAGCGACGGCCACATTCAGATCCACCGCGCGCCGCTGGCCGCGACCAAACTGGGTGATGATTTCTACCTCAGCTTTCAGGTCGGCCCGCCCGAGCCCCCTGAAAAACGCGTCTACTGGATCATGCGGTACGAGTTTCATGGCGACCACGAAGCCCGCCTGTTTTTGCTCGACCGCAACACGATCGCCGCCGCCATCGAGCGCGAGGAAGTCGCGGGAACCGTCGTCAAATCGCCGCCTGATGCCAATCTGCCGCCGGTGGAACTCGTCAAGCCGAAGTATCTCGAAGTCGCACTGACCGCGCCCACCGAAGAACTGCGGAAGTACTTCACCGCCCAAGGTAAGAAGGTCTTTCAGGCGGAAGGCAACTTGACGCTGCGGCGCGTCGAAGAGCGGTGAAGCTCAAGCGTGCGCCGCTCCACGCAGCGTGAGAATCATCACCGCATTGCCCACCACGCAGCGAGCGCCAGCGCCGCCGTTTCGACCCGCAAGATCGCCCGTCCCAGCGACACCCGCTGCCAGCCGGCGTGCTCGGCAACCGCCACCTCGTCATCGGTGAAGCCTCCTTCTGGTCCCACTGCCGCCCACAACTCGTCCCCCGTTGTCCGTGTGCGCACGTCGGCTCCGCCTGGATGAGCGATCAGCCGTAAGGCGTCTGGCGGTGCAGTCGCCGCAAATTCGGCCAGAGTCTGTGGCTGTCCGATCTCAAGCAGCCGATTCCGCCCGCACTGCTTGCTCGCTTCGATCACGCTCCGCCGCAACCTGTCGAGAGCCGCTTCGACCGGCTGGGCCACGCCCCGCTCGGTCACGAGCGGTACGAGCCGCGTCACACCTAGTTCGGTCGCCTTCTCGACGAGCCACTTCTGCCGGTCCCCTTTGGGGAGGGCCACACCCAAGGTGAGCGGTAGCGCCAACTCACGGCTGATCTCTTCCCGCGCGATGACTTCCAGCTCCACAGCCTGCTTGCCCAGTTTGACAATTCTGGCGGCAAACTCGGATCCAGAGCCGTCGAACAGCGTCACTTCGTCCCCCACGCGGGCTCGCATCACGCCCACCAGATGCCGCGCCTCGTCGCCCGCGAGCAGTACGCGGCGATCGCCTCCCGCTTCGGACACAATCGCAGGTGCGACAAAGTATCGCTGGGGCATCGGTTCACAAGCTCTTTGGGGTCAAGTTGCCGGCCGATTGTACCGATCAGGAAAGAGATGCGGTATTGTCTGCGCGGGGCAGGCGATAGCGAACCTGGGCAACGAGCCAAGCCATGTATCAAGCCTACTGGGGCCTGTCGCAGTCGCCATTCGCTGTGGAGGCCGCTCGCCAACAGGTCGACGAGCATCCGCTCACCAGCGAAGCTCTCGCGCGGCTCGAATTCCTGGCGGGCAGCCACAGTCGGTTCGGGCTGCTTGCGGGCCCGGCGGGGTGCGGCAAGTCGCTCGTGCTCGATGAGTTCGTCCGCCGGCAGCGGGCGGCTGGGGCCGCCGCAGCGTTCGTCTCCGGCCTGGGAAACTCCGCCGGCCCGTTCTTGGCCGATGTGGCTCGCCAGTGGCAAGCTTCTGCTAGCGAGGGAGATCTGCTCGGCCCACTTTGGCAAACGGTAACTAGCCGGCTTAGCCAACTGCGGCTCGAACAAGTGCCGGCGATCCTGGCGATCGACGACCTCCATCGCGGCAGCGAGGAAGTGCTGCTGGCGGTTGAACGGCTGCTGCGAAACACCGAGTTTGCGCTCACCGTGGTCGCCTCGGTCGCCGAGGGCGCGGTCGCCCGGCTGGGGAGCGGACTGGTCGATCTGGCTGAACTGCGGATCGAACTGGCCCCCTGGACCGCCGACGAAACGCGCGACTACCTGCAGACGGCCCTCACGCACGCGGGCCGTCGACAGCCGACCTTTGCCGCAGCGGCGGCCCAGCGGCTGTTTCAGCTTTCGGGCGGCATGCCGCGGCGAGTGAATCAGCTCGCGCAGCTGGCCCTGGTGGCGGGCGCGGGGCAACAACTGGCCGAAATCGACGAAGAGACCGTCCTCGCGGTCCACGACGAGCTGTATGCGGTTAGGTAGCCGGGGCTGCTGGCCGAGGCAACTCCTGCCGCGGCCGCCGAGCGAACGTCGCCCCTCGGGCCAGCATGTATAATGGCTTCCGAGGCCTTCGATGTCTGCCAAACCGCGCCCGCTATTCCAGTTTTCGCTGCAAGGGCTCTTGGTCCTGATGGCGATCGTCGCCATCGGTCTGGGGCTGTACCGAATGATCGGCGTGCGGGCGCTCGTCCACTACGGGTTTCTCGTGTTTGCTGTGGGGCCTTGGGTCGCGTGGCTGGCGAGCGAGTGCCTGCCGATCCGCATGGTGCAGATTCGCACGGCGATGGCCAACCTGTTTCTGCTCGCCCTGTTTATCGGCGTGCTGAAGCTGGCTGAAGCGACGCTGCAGGGACCGGTCGTGGTGCTCGTGGCCCTGGCGGCGGTCCTGCTCTGGACGCCGCAGTACATGCTGTTCTTTGTGTGGCGCGTTGGCGAGCGGACGTAACAGCGGGCTGCGCTGCCTGTTGATTCCAGCACGCGGGATGACCAAGATAAGGGCGAGCAAGGTCTCGCCCTCTCTCGTTTGGTTCCAATGTTCGCGGAGGATTCAGCCGTGCCATCCCCTTCCTCTTTCTGCCGCGGGATATTGTCGATCGTTTGCGTGGGACTCTGCGTGGCCGCTTCGGCCGTCCACGCACAAGGTCCGGCCGCCAAACTGGCCTATCGCTGGGAGACAGGCCGCGAGGTTGCCTACGAAGTTGTCATCACCGCCGACGAGGCCGAGAGCGTCGAAGAGCTGAAAGGCGTCGTCTACTACCAACCGATGTCGGTCAACGAGGGCGTGGCCAAACTTTCGTTCCGGGGCGGTCTGTCGAAGTTTACCCGGGCCAAGCCGGAGGCCCGCCCGCGCGGGATTCGCCCGCCTTTCGGTCCCCAAGGGTTCGGCGCGCCCTTCGATCCGTTCCAGCGCTCGCCGTTTACGGGACTGGGGCACGCCACGAATGAGATCACGCTGACCGCGCAAGGCGAAGTGCAGTCGATGAAGGGGAATTCGCAACTCCCTCACCTCCTCGGCAATCTGTCGCTGCTCGTGTTCGAATCGCTTCCCGAGGAGGCCCGCGCCGAATGGTCCGTGAAAAACGGCGTCACGATCAGCCAAGGGGGCGGCCGCCAAGCGGGCCCGCCGTTCTTCCGTCCGTCGCCGTTCGACCGGCCAGCCGAAGAATCGTCGACCGCCGGCTCCGAGTCGACCGACTACAAGATCGTTGAATCGGCGGAGGGCAAAGTCGTCGTCAGCAAGACTTATAAACTCACTTCGCCTCCCGATGCCGATGGCGAGAGCCACGAGATTAGCGGAAGCGGCAAGTGGACGTTCAATACGGCCGTCGGTCTCCCCGAAACGCTCGACTTCAAACAGGACGTGACCTCGAAAACGGGCAACGTCACCGTGACCGTTCCGCTGACGATCAAGTATCGCCGGCTGACCGACGATGAACTGACGAAGCTGAAGGAAGAGGCCGACCGTCGGCTGGCCGAGATGCAAGCCAAGGCGGCCGCTGAAAAGGCCGAGGCCGAAGCCCCGCTCGAACCGGCCGCTAAGCGGGCTCTGCTCGCCGACCTCGCCGGAAACGATCAGGCGAAACAGCGGGCGGCTCTGTCGCAGCTCGAGAAAAAGTCGCCCCAGGAGACGGACGCAGAAATCGTGGCGGCCATCCGTCCGTTGCTCACCGCCGACGATCGCTCGCTGGCGAACCTCGCCGAACGAGCCCTCTCGAAGTGGTCTCCCGACTTCAAAAAGAAGAACGATCTGAATAAGGCGTACAAAGGACCAGCGTTCGTGCAAGCGTCGGAGCTGCCGGTCGCCGCCGACACGACGCTCTTTGTCGGGCAAATTCTCATCGGCCACGACACGGGAGCCTGGTATCCAGCGGAAATCGTCGCGCTGAACGCCGACGGCACCGTCGACGTTACTTTCCGCGGCTGGGGCAATCGCAAGTCGACGCTTCCTCGTTCCCGGCTGCAACTGGCACCTCCCGAAGTGGAGCAGCCCAATCTGAAGACTGAGCAGGTCGCCGCTGCCGGCCAGCCGGCTCCCCTCGAGGAAAACCCCTTCGCCACGCCGGACGAGAAGGCCAGCCGCACCTGGACCGACGTGTCCGGCCGCTTCAAGATCGAGGGTAAGTATCTCGGCAAGGTCGGCGATAGCGTACGGCTGCTGAGGGCCGATGGCAAAGAACTGACGGTGCCCCTGGCCAAATTGAGCGCCGCGGACCAGAAGTTCGTGGCCGCACGCGAAACGCCGGAACCCGAGAATCCGTTCGCGGTGCCGTAGCTCTGACAGGCTGGATTCAGCGGACTGCGGATCGTTCGGCGACGTGGGAACGATCCGCAGGAGAACGCTTGAGCCGTCCCATTGCCTGCGTCGCTCCTCCCGCGAGCGCGAGCCCAATCACACCCAGCAGCAAGTAGCTCCCCCGCGCCGTTGCCAGGTCCGAGTCGGCCGTCGCCACCATCAGCTGGGCAGATCCCATAAGCAGCACCAGTCCCCCGGCGGCGATCGCGAGCAACCGTCGCTCGGCGGGCCGCTCGGCGAACTGTGATGCGCCCAGCACACGACTGGCAATCCACCCTGCTGCAAGAACTCCGAGTGCCCACCCGAGGGGCGGCAAAACCGCCTTCGATCCAGTGGCGGGATTCTCGAGCCAGATTTGTTCCGGCCCAATCGCTACATACGATTCACCGCCGTGGACCGCGAGAGTGTCCAGCGAGTCGGCCAGCGTGCTGGCGACCGAACCGCGCCGCTGCTCTTCCGCTCGCAAATCTGCTCGGGAGACCCCTCCCGATTCAGCAACTTCGTCGAGCAATGCGCCCTGTTCCCGGGCCGCCTTGACCCGGGTGGCGAACTCCGCACGAATCGCGAGATCGTCCGTGAGTGGAACTGCTTCGTTCGCCGCATGCCAACGCGATCCCCACCGGGCCTCCAGCATTTCGCGATACTCGGCCGGAACATTCGCGGCCCATGAGGCAGCGGCCTGCGTGCGGGCTTCGGTGACTTGTTCCAAGCGGATCGTCGCGGCCTCTTCGGGCGAGGCAAAATGCCCGGCCGGTTGGCCCACTGGGACGCCGGCAAGGTGGACGATCTGCGCGCTGCGATCGTCGCCCACCACGTGGACCAGCGGGAGCCGGGTGCGATTGCCCGAACTCGGGGAGGGCAGGATCCCTTCAGCGGCAATCTCGATGCGCTGCGGCGACGCGGTATGCACCAGCGGCACGTTCCACACGCCTCCGCCGCGGTAGACCGGTTGCACCGCTCGTCCTTCGACGAGAACTTCGATCAAACGTAGCCCCGGAGGCACTTGGACCGCAAAGTCTGCCTGACCATCGGGAAGAATGTCTAGCGTGGCGAGCGACGCGATAGTCGGCAAGCCGCCTGGGGGCAAAAATACGCGGTGCTCGGCCAACAGGACCCGAACCGCCGGAGCCGTGATCTGGGATCGCTGCAGGATTGCCTGCGGATGCGCACCGATGACCTCGAAGTGCTCGACGGGATCCTGCGGCTCCGTTTCGCGACCGTCCGGATCGATCGGCTGCAGGCCGGCCAGCTGCCAGTTCACCGCCTCGCCATCGATGGACGCCGGCAACTCGACCAATCGACGGAGCGGCTCTACCTGCGGCAGGTTAACCTGGGGCAAGAGCGAAGGCCCGGTGCTCTGCAGCGTTCCGCGTACGCGCAGCACGAGCGTGTCGGTCACAGCCGCTGCGGGACGCACCAAGAGCGAGCGGAGCGTCCCCGCCTCGCGAGTTACCAATTCGATGTCGGCCGCCGGCTCGATCCTCAGCGGTTCCCCAAGACTCTGCGGCAACTCAAGCTCCAGCGTATCGAGCCGGCCCGTCGCGACGGCGATCTGGCACTCCAGCTCAACCTCCCACCCGCTTCCGAGCGGGATCAGCCGCGTGACGAGCGTCCCCTGACAGCGTGTAACGTTTGCCGTGCAGCGAACTTGCAGCGGATGCGACCTGGTTGGATCATTCTGGCGAAAGGCTCCCACCAGTCGCGCGAGCGGATCGGGGCTTGGACGGGCGTTCTCGGGTGCCGCGAGCGTTTGCCACCCTTCGGCCTGCGCCGCGACGGAAACGTCCACATCGGCCTGCTGATAGATCCGCGCGGTCAGCGGTCCGGTGGTGCTTCCCACATAGCTCAGCTCGGGTAGCGAACGGAGCGCGTCCCCCGGAACGAGCGGCCGCTCGGCCCTGATCTCCAGTCGCTGGGCCGCGGCGGGGAGTTCCGTTGTCACCACGGTCACCTGCCCGGTCGCGTCGCGGAGCCACCGCACATCGACCGGACGTTCACCAGCCCACAGCGCGAGATTCGTCACCGCCAACTCCGGCGGGACCGCTACCCGATGCTGCCAGAGTTCGCGGGTAGTCTGCGGTAGGTCGGCCGCATAGTCGATTACCATCGACCGACTGGCCAGCGTGTAGTCGATCGACTGCAGGACATGGAGCGGGGCGGAACTAGGTATTGTCGAGACCAGCGATTCATTTTCACCGACAACCACAAATTGTGCGGCTTCGGCGGCGGTCAGTCCGGCGGGGAGCTTCGCACCCCACGCGGCCAGAAAATCGGTCCGTTCGCTGGCGACCGCGGCCAGTGGCTCCGTCTTCCAGGCCAAACCATTGGCCAGCGATAGAGCGGTCGTCGCTGGATTTCGTCGATCGGTCAACAGTTCGACTTGGGGCAGCGACAAGTTGCCAACACCCGACGCGCCGGCCCACAGCATGCTGAACTGCACTTGCAGCGGTTCCGAGGCGGGCTGGGCCAGCCGCAAGCGGAGTCGATTCTCACTCGCACCTTCTTCGACGACGAAATCGGCCACCGGGGAGTCGGCGGTCAGCGGCAGGACCCGCAGCCGGGGATCGATCGCCAGGTTCACCTCATTCACCTCACCGGCGATGGGCGTCACCAGGACGTTGGCATGCGCAACAACCGACCCGGGGCGAATTCGCCAGAGCATGAGCAGGCGGCCTTCGGTCGTCGCTGCGCCCGTACGCGAATCGGGCCCTGTCACAGCCGTTGGCCATGCCATCCGCAGCCGATTAACAGGTCCCAGCGAGAGGGGCCCCGCCGGCAAGATTTCCCCCGAGTGCCCCCCAATCTTGAGCCCGCGGCTACCGGCCGGTGCAGAAAACGTGGCAACTGCCAGGCGCGGAATGCTCAGTTCAGCAACACGCTGGCTGCCGTCAAGCCGCGGCAAGAACGCCAGCCGCACCTCGAGACGATGCCGCCCCGCTTCGGCCAGGAATACTTCCAAATGGTCGTCGGTGGCGACCCATCGCGGGACAACAGGACGGCCATCGAGACGGCTTTCGCCTTCGACGAGCGTGACTTCGCCCCGGACGAGCGGCAAGCGGAGCGCCATATCGGGCCGCAACGATTCCACGTCGAGCTCCCAGCTCAACTGCTCCCCTTCAAGTAGTCGATAGGCGGCCGAGCGGATGATCCAGGCAGGCAAGTCGGCCGACGACGATTCGCTGCGTTGCACCAGCATGTCGTACAGCGGAGGCTCCACGAAAACGTAGTCCCCCACCGGCTGTCGCTTGTCGTCGACCGGAATCACCACCTTATATCCGCGAGTCTGAGCCCCCTCGGCCGCCAGTTCCTCTCCTGGCGCCGCGCCCCTGGCTACCGGCGAGACGCGCCCCGCACCCACCACGATCGCCGCCAAGAGCAATGCTCCTGCGATGGCGCGCCGCGCGGCACTTCGTTCCAGGACTGATTCGGTTCGCTGGTTCCGAGCGACCCGCTTGGACCACAGCGCTCCACCTGCTGCGCCCACGAGCACTCCGGCCAGCGTCCCCCAGAGAAACGGCGCAAGATACACAGGAAGCAGGAGCGCAACGGCAGCCACCACTCCCATTAGCAGCACGCTCCGCGGACTCGTGAACAAGTGGGCCGCGACCCCCGTGGAGGGGCGTGTGACGCTGAGCCAGGCTAGCGATCCCGCGACTAACGCCAGGCACCAACTCCAGGCCAGCACGCGGCGCGGTGCGTAAACGACGAGTGTTGTCCGATCAGATCGGTCCCAGCGAAGTTCCACGGGTGGCTCAGTTCCCGTTCCGGCGAGTCGCAGGCTGCTGAACGAGTCAGTATCCGTTGCGTCCAACGGGGACTCACGGATGCCCGCGCTGGGCAGGTTCGCTAAACCCAACGGAGGCCGAGTGAGTGGTCCAGCGGCAGGGTCGACGAGCCGTAGCTCCGGCGGCAAGCTTACCTGCCAGCGCGAGGAAAGCACCGGCAAATCGCAGCTTAGCGCGGGCAGCGTCCACGATCTTGCGACCCGCCAACCGAGCGGGGGTGATTGCGACGCCGTGGCAATCCGAATCGTGCAAGAGGGCGCGTCAGGAACGGGAATTCGGTACGCACCCGCGGCGGCATCGACTACCTCGACCGTTACCGGCTGGTCATTGACGACTGCCCGCGGCGCATTGACTCCCGGCGGGAGCCGGAACGTAAAAGCCGCGGGACCGGCCTGATGGAGTTTAAGCGTGGCCTCATGGCGGGCGAAACCATCGGGAAGGAATTGCGACTCAAGAGCGAGCGCCTCGACCCAGCCTCCGGGCAGCGATTGCCGACGCGGGACGAGTTGCACGTGCACTTCGCCCGTTTGTTCGGGCGCGTAGCGGTAGGCTCCGCGCAGCAAACTGGATCTGCCTGGATCGAGCGTGCCGGCGATCGGCGCAGGAATCAGTCGCTCGCCGCGTACGACCAGCGGCAATTCTCGGGGAGCATACACTTCGAGCGAACCGCTCTGCGTCTCAGCTTCCTGGAACGCCGCCAGCACGATGGGGGAGGAGCCGGCCGAGTCGATCTCCATCGCGGTCCAGGTCGCCTCAATGTCGAAGGGGGCCTGCCGCGGGCGAGCCAGCGCCAAATCATAAATGGCCTCGCGAATTCCGTCGGCGGCGGGAGCTTCGCGGAGTTGTGCGGTCAGCTCGCGCCCTTCTTCGCCGCGAATGCGCCACTGGACGGTCTCGCGTGGAGGAGGCTCAAGACGCACGCTCATCCGCGCCACCGCCGTACCGGCAGGAATGCAGCGTAGCCGCGCCGTTTGTTGAAGACTGTTCGATTGGACTTCAGCCCGCACCGATACTTCGGCCTGGTATCGGGGCCGCGCCGGCTCCAGCCGAAATTCCCAGGCGTCGGACCGTTGATCGCACTGGACGAGTAGCGGGCCCAGCGCCACCGGAAACAAGCGCCGCTCGTGGTCGGAAAGCGAAGCTGGGTCCAGCCGGCGCAGTTGCTCGTCGCCTCGCGAAGCCAGAGTCACCGTCGAATCGGCCAGGTTGATTGCCAAGAGGCGCCGCACCGACCGCACATTGCCAAACCGGGCCAGTTGCAGCGATTCGACCGACATCCACAGTTCCGTCGCGGGCCGCCGCCGACGCGCTCGGAGCGTGACGACCAGCGGCCTGCCCGGTACGATCGGACGTCGCAAGTCGATCTGCAAGATTTGCGGTCCCGAACCGCGCGTCTGCAGGCGGCGGTCTTCCTGGGCGTCCGACGGCAACACGTCGACTCCATCCAGAATCCAGCCCGCGGGAATCTGGGCGCTTGCAGAAAAGCATTCGCCCCGGTCGACTGACAACTCGGCAGTCAGCGTGGCCGAAATCTGGCTCGCTTCGAAGGTGAGCGAAGTGCCGCTGCTCTCCACCAGAGGGGGCGCATTTGCGACTTGAGTGGCCACGAGCGGCTCGCTCGGCACGACATACTGAAATTGCCATTCGTCCACCGGACGCCCCGCGGCCGCCGGCTGAAAGCTGGTTTGCCACCCCGCGGTTTTGCTGTCGATTGACACGAGCACGCTTGGATCGGCTTGCACGGCGGCTTGCCCTTCCTGCCAGACTCCGTCGAGCACCTGGATCCGCGGCAGCCGGAATGCTTGATTCGCAGGCCATGGGGCGACGCCCGCCACTTCGAGTCGAATCCCTTCACCGCGGAGCGGGCGGGCAAGCTGCACCGCGATACGCCGGATGGCCGGATCGTCGGCTACAGGGCTCGCAGCCTGATCGCCAGCCAGGTCCGCATTCTCGCTTGTCGACAGTTCTTCCCATGCAAGCGGCTCGTCTCCAATGCGCAGCGAGAGCAGGCGCACTTGCCGGTCGATCAGCAAAATCAACTCACGAAGCGGCGCGCTCAGTACATCCAGTTCGAGCGACGCCGAAACGTCGATCTCCCCCGTATGAATCCGGTAGTTGCCCGATTCCTGAACCAGCACGACAGGTTTTGCCGGGGCCGCGTCGGCGGCGCGTTCGATGTGTAACGCCAAATCGGCGGCTCCCCCCGCTTCAATGACCCAAATGCGGTTGCCTCCAATCGCGGCATTGGAAACGGGATCGGCATTTACTTCGGCTCGATTCGCTTTCCCATTCGCAGGAGGAGCTACCAGGCCCGCATCGCAACGGAGAACCATCTCGGGCGGAAGAGCAATCTCCAAACGAGTCAGCGGAACGGAGGGCAGTTGCAGTCGAAAACTGAGCCGTTCCGCCGTCGCCACCTCAGCGGCAAGCGACCACCCCAGAGACAGCGTTCCCGAACGGGGCACCACTGCGACAAGATTCTCCGCCGGGTCGTTCCCGAGGATTGCTGGCTGCGATGCGACACCGATCTCGGCACGCGCTTCCCAAACCGCGTCCTCAAGTGCCAGATTGCACGGCGTCAAGCGGAGCACGGTCGGCTCGCTGCCGCTTGTTTCGACGCTCCATAGCGCCTGGCCATCGACGAGCGACTCGCCCGCCAGGCGAGCCGAATAGCGGGCTGCCGTCAACCTCGCCCGCGGCGGCGCCAGGCGGCCTGTCCCCCGCGCGGCCGAATCCGAAATTCGTTGGTCAAACTCTTCTCGCCGGATCGGCAATAGTCCGCGGACTTGCCCATCGAGATCTGCTTGCGGAACATAGATTCGTCGATAAGTTGTCGCAGGAAGCGGATCGACGCTTTGGGCCGGAGCCAGTGGTCCGACGCAAAGCAGCAGTCCCCATCCCAGGGCTATCCGCCAGGCGCCGCACAAGAGCTCCCCAACAGCCGCACCGACACAACCACGGTCCCTTCTGCTCATGAATGGGACTCCGCGGCGGCATTGCCCGCAGGCGCTGTGGCGGTCGAAACGCTCCCCAGCCCGACCGCGCCGCGGGCTTGCGAATCGACGACACGCGCCTCGGCTTTCGAGCCATGCCCCGAGTTGGTGGCGGCGGCGCTCGCAGGCGTGCTTAATGGTCCCAGTCGGGTGCTGGATACCGGGATCGCGGGGGGAACGCGCAACCATCTCCAGGCCGCAAACAGCGCAACCACCGCCAGCCCCACCGTCGCCCCTTGAGCGAGGAGCATCGCCGCCTGCGGGAAACCCCACGCCAGCGCCGCAAGTCCAACCGCCAGAAACAACAGCCCCTCCGGTCGCCGGATCGACGGCACGTGAATGAGAGCCAGTCCGACGACCAGCGCCAGCCCGGAAGCCGTGAACAATAAGAGCCGCCGGGCTGCCAGCCAGAAATCGAGCACCGGAAGTTTCCCGACCGAGCCAAACAGGTACTGCCGCGTTCCCCGCGGCAACGGATCTTGCCGACTGGCGCCGATCCACGCTTCCAGACGATCCTGCTCCGAGGCCGCGGATTGTCCGAGCAGGGGAAGCCAATCGGCGGCTGATAATTCTCCCGCGTACTCGCCGGGCAGAGAGACAAGATGCGCATCACCCGGCACGACCAATTGCCAGAAGACTCGCCGCGGCGGGGTTGCGCCATCGAGGCTGATCGGCTTTAGCCCCGTCGACGCGAGACCCAGCGACGGTAGCACGCCGCCTGGCGAATCCGCATCGCAGGCATACCACAATTCCACCGTCCGCTCGCGTGCCGCTCCTCCGCTCGGGAGTGTGACCACCACCTGCGTTGGCTCACGCACGGAGAGCGGCGCCTCCTGCGCATTAACGGCCCCTCGCACACTGCCTGTGACGGGAGCTCGCGGCAACCGAAAAACGAGTTGCGGCTCGTCGGTCGCTACTCGAAAGACGGCCCGCTCTTGTCGCAATCCACCTGCCAGATATGTCTGGATCCAGACCTTTGCAAGGAGCGTCTTCTCCCGCATGGGTGCCGCGCTTGCGCGGAGAAACCAGCGCGTGACAGGCGCCGCGCGCGACCAGACGTAGGTCGTACGTCCCGAACCAGGCGGCGACTGCGTAGGCCGAGAAAACTCATCGCTGCCGCTCGTGTCCGGATCGATTTGCCAGGGGCCTTCCAACGCAAACTCGATCTGCTGACCTCCCACCTGTTGATGCGGTTCTTCGGCAGGCACGACGAGCGGTATGTGAAGCAAAAGCGGCTCGGCGGCGTCCCATTCGACGAGTGGCACGTTGTACTCCACCTGCAACTGGCACTGTCCCAATTGGTCGCTCGGCGCGACGACGCGAAACCGCGTTGCATCGCCTACGACTGGCGCGTCGGCGACGGGCAGCGGCGTCAGGGTCTGGCCGCCAAGCAATATCTTCAGCGTCCCGGAAGCAGCCACTTCCCGGGGAACGAGCAGATCGAAAGTCCGCCGCCGCTCGTAGGCAATCCGGTAGTCGAGGAGCTGCTGCACCAGCATCTGCCGCGGCTCAAGCGTGACTTTGCCGCGCGCCCCGACCGTCGTCCATTGCGTTCGTACCCGATAGTCCGCGGCGAAGGTTGCTGGCTCATCCGAGCCAATCTCGCGGTAAGCGATCGGCGTCTGCTGCGAGGATGCCACCCGGGCGGGCTGCAGCGTCGGATCGAGCGACAAACGCTCGATTTTGTCGACGAGCGGCGTCAGTTCCACGTTATCCGCGGGCACTATGATGACCGTCGCCGGGCTCACCACATCGGCGACCAGCCGGGGAACGCTCAGCGACATCTCCCCCGCTTCGGGATCGAGCGGCTGATGGGCTTCGAGCTTGAGTTCGAGTTCGGAACCAATGATCGCGCCGGGCAGAAATGGGATCGTACGGGGGCCGGGTTTTTCTGGATCCGTGGTTACACTCGCTAGATCCAGCAAATCAACGGGCGTGATCCGATCGAGTTGCCAGCCTGCCAAATCGATCGTCAGGCCCGCGGCCCGCGCCCCGCGCAGTCGATACTTCAGCGTACTCTCGAGCCGGGCGAAGCGGCCTTCCACGGTGATGACGTGCAGCGGCTCCACGCTGATTCGCGACGGGCGAGGAGCCACGCTCAACTGCAGATTGCAGGGTTGCCGCGAATACTCGTAGCGAGCGGCGACCTTGGCCAGGGTCGGATCTTGCGGCAGATCGAGCCGCCTCACACTTTGCTCGCCGCGCCAGGAAAGCTGCCAATCTCCTTCGACGGCCACATCGATAGTGCCCCGCTGTCGTACGGCGCCCTCGACGACGAATCGGGCCGGGGCAATCGCCGCCACGCTTGTTCGCGGTCCCCCCTGCCCTGCCCGGCCAACCCTGGCGGTTCCCGCCGCGGGAGTGGCGACGGCGGAGAGCCGTAATTCGACAGTTCCGGTCGCCGGCCGATTGAGCTGTACATCCACCACCTGCGGCTGGGGCGGCGCGGGAACGCCCGGAAGTCCCGGCTCAGGCGTCACCAGCGACAGGGTAAGTCCGTCGATCGTGGTTGGTTCCCACTCCATGCCGAGCGGCAGCGCCACGCGGAACGCCTCCAAAGCTCCACTCGGATTCCGCACCCGCAGGCGGGCTTCGCTGCGAATGCGGTCTTCCCCTTCGACTTTGATCGCGATCTCGGCGGTGGCCTCGATGGCGACCTGGGAGTCGGTAACCATCTCGGGCCGCGATTGCCAGACTAGCTGCATATCACCCGCAGGTCCCAGGACCGTCATTTCGCTCTGGCCGCCGCTTGTCGATCGCTGCGAGAGGATCCCTTCCCCGGCCGGCATCGTTGCCTCGATCCGGGGCTCGGGTACCGTAAGTCGCAAGGTCGACTCGGTGGCCCGCGGCAGACGCAGCGCCATTTGTCGCCGGTCTCCCAAGCGGGCCACTGGCAGCGAGACTTGCAGCGACAAGACATGCGGCTTGTCGTTGGCCCCGCGCAGCCAGGCGACGTACGCATCCTCCGTCGGTTCATAGGCCAGAAAGTGTTCTCCCGGCCCCTCGTACTTCGCCGGCTGTCGCAACACGGCCTTTCCGAGCGCCAGCGGGACGCGCACCCAGTCCGAATCGCGGACCCGAATCGTCGCCACGACTTGCAGATCGACGAGGCTCGTCGCCGCACTCCTGGCAGCCGGCCGATCCCCGGAATCGTCGTCGGCGGCAGCCCCCGTCACCGACAGGACATCGAGCGAATACCCCGGAAGTGCCGGCGGGGCCAGCCCTCGTTTGATGCGGAGGAGCCGTTCGAATTCCTCAAACGGCAAGTCGAGCACGGGAACCAGGTTGCCCTTGTTATCCCGGAGCAGGTACGTATCGAGCGGGCTCGGAGCAATTGGAGCGGGGCCCGCCATCGGCGTCGTTTCGCCTGGGGGAACGGTGCGAGGCGCAGGCTGGGTCGCCGACGGTTGCGTAAGCGCCGGCTGCATCGGCTGGGAAATGACCCCTTGGGCGAGCGCGCACAGGCTTCCCAGGTGCCCCAGCGCGAGCCACCCCCCTGCGATCACCAGCAGCGAAAGCCAACGCACTCAGCCGTCCCCTGCCTGAGGGCCCAGATACTGAACGAACGTTCGTCCCGAACAGAGAAGCCAGAGCTTTCATCTTACCCAAGCGGCGCGACCAAACCAACGAATCGGCGACGCGCGGGGTGGCAAATGCGCGGTTTACTAGCCCGCGCAACCGGGAGGACTGGACCGATCGGGTGGGGGTAATGTGGTCCGATTCGCGCCGGTCGGACAATCTCGGGCAGGGAGCCTCCAGTGGCGCCCCGAGTGAATTAGCCGACAAGACGGGGAACTCTGCGTATAAGCGCCTTGGGCCGGCCTGCTGTCGATCGCATCGTCGCGGCGTACCCGAAAGCGTTCGCCTGCCGACGAACAAATCTCAAAGCCGTGACCGGTGGCCGCGGCTTTGAGAGTGGACCACGCTTGCGCAGCTACTTGCTGCAAGTCGCGCAGCCGACGGTGCAGGTCACTTCCTGCGGCACGAGCGTGCAGACCGGGACGGTAATCGTCCGCTGGACAGGGGTGCGGACCATCTCCATGTAGGTCACCATCTTTTCTTCGGTGATCGGCTTCAGGACGGTGTGGGGCACCTGGCGGTCGACGTACTTGGTCACCGGCACCGTGTAAGCCACCTCGCGGGTCTTCGTTTCGTAGGTGGGACGCGGGATCTGGCGGGTGATCGTCCGGGGTTCATACTTGCAGGTCGTCACCGGATACGAATAGGGCACCTGGACATATTCTGGCCGGCAGACGGTGACGGGAACCTCGACCGTCTCGACCCCCGGGACCCACACGCTGCAGGTCTGCGCACAGCCGTTGCAGTCGATCGTGCACCGCGGTTCATAGTGGCCGGTCGGACGGCAGACCGTCCGCATTTCGGTGGACATCACCGGCTTGGCGACGGTCCGCACTCCCTGGCGAATTTCCGTGTGCGGCACCGGAACCTGAATCGTTTCGGTCACCGTTTCATAGTTCATGTGGCAGACCCGGTACGATTCGATGCGGGTCCGCGGCTCAAGCGTCACCACGGGAATCGGGCGGGTGACCATCGTCGTTTCGGGAACCATCCGGGTGCAGGTCACCATCTTTTGCCGCAGCTCTGGCTTGCAGACGACATCGGAAACGGTCATCGTTTTGTAGGTGGTCTGCGGAACCATGATCGTCTTGGTGACGACTTGCGGTTCGGCTGCGACAGGAACGGCACAACCGGCTGGCCCGCAGGGAGCCGCATACGCGGCGTGGTGTGCACCGAAATGATGTCGGCGGCCGGCCTGAGCCCAGGGAGTGGCGAGCAGGCAACCGACCAGTACGGACAACCCCAACAGACGTGAAGCAGCGCTATGCAACATGGTTTGAATCTCCGCAGGTCAAGCGATAGCGAGGCAAGTGGCGCTGGGGCCCTGCGCAGAATGCGCAAACTTTGCGGCCCCGGCTTTCCCCGATTGTTACGCTTTTTGACCCGCTGAACACTGCCCTGAACATGAATTTTGGGAGATTCCCTGATGAGCAAGTCTCAACCGCAAAGTCTGCTTCGCAACCCTCTACTCACGGCTGTCGCACTATTGCTGGCTGGTCTGGCCATCGGCACCTGGGCCATTGGCCAGGGCGACGGCTCCGGCCGCGGCGGTGGAACGGGGGGCGGCAACGGTGGCGGCGGGGGCCGCGGCAAAGCGGCGACGGTCGACAATGCCGCTGAGGTCGACGACAGGATCGAGCGGATCGGCGGCAAAAAGTCGCGGGCCAGCTACATCACGGTGCTCGACTATGGCGCCCGCGGCGATGGTTCACACGACGACACCGCCGCGATTCAGGAACTCGTGAATCTGAAAGCCGGGACGATCCGCTTTCCGCCGGGCACTTATCACATCACGAAGACGATCGAAGTGGACCTCGACAAGGTCGGCTTCACGACGTTTATCGGCGACGGCGCGGCGCAGCTCGTCATGGCAGGTCCCGGGCCGGCGATTCGCTACGTCGGCAACCATGCCGGAACAGCAGATCCGCAATCCGTAAAGCCCGAGGTTTGGGAGCGGCAGCGGATGCCGAAGGTGGTGGGTCTGGCGATCGTCGGCGGGCATCTCGAGGCCGACGGGATCGAGGCCCGCGGCACAATGCAGATCACAATCGAGGGAGTTCACATTCGCAAGTGCCGCCACGGGATTCGCCTTGTCGAGCGGAATCGCAACGTGCTCATCGATGCGTGCCACATCTACGAAAACTCGGGCTGCGGCATCTTGTACGACCACGTGAACCTGCATCAGACGAACATTTCGGCCAGCCACATCAGCTACTGCGGCGGCGGCGGCGTCGTAGTCCGCGGCGGTGATGTGCGCAACATCCACATCAGCGGCTGCGACATCGAGTCGAACATGGCCGAGGACGGCCCGCCGACCGCCAACGTGCTGCTCGACTGTGCCGATGGCAGCGTGGCCGAAGTGGCAATCACCGGCTGCACGATCCAGCACAACCGGCCCGGCCCCGAATCGGCGAACATCCGCATTCTCGGCCGCGGGAATGTGGATCGCCGTGGAGAGCGGCTGACGTTTCAGTGCGGCAACGTGACGATCGGCGACAACGTGCTCTCCGACGTGCAGACGAACATTCACCTGCGGGGTGCCCGCGGCGTCACGATCGTCGGCAACACGTTCTGGCAGGGCTTCGCCCATAACTTGCTGGTCGAAGATTCGCAGCAGGTTGTCGTCGGCCCGAACATGATGGAGCGAAACCCACTCTATGGCTATACCGACGAAGCCTGCGACCGCGTGGTCTTTCGCAATTGCCAGGACACGACGATCCAGGGCCTGCACCTGCACGCCGTCCAGCAAACCGACGTAGGCCTGCTCCTCGAAAAATGCCGCCGCGTCCACCTCACCGGCTGCACGATCCTCGACTGTGAAGGAGCAGCCGTGAAACTGGTCGACTGCACGAACTGCCGCGTGGCAGGCAATCTGCTCCGCGACGACCGGGAGGGTCAGCCATCCCGGTCCACAGCCGCGGCATTGGTGCAGGTGGAAGGGGGGAGCGGGAATTTGGTGGGGGAGTGAGCGTAGCGGCGACACTGTGGTCATTTACTGCGCGTTGTCAACGACCCGCATCGGCGGAATAGGATCGGGATGAATTACGATCACATCGCAATCGGTCAATGGCCTGCCAATATGCTGATGGCTGTTCCTCCAGTCCCCCGAGTCTGCCCGATCCGCGCATTCGAGGAGGAATGCTGCGACTCGGCGCAGATCGCTTTGTCCTAGGGAGAAGCTAACTTCTGATAACTCATGCAATCCATATTCGTTGACGACAGCCTTTGAATAACCGTAAACAGGCATTTCGCTCCTCCAAATTTGCTCCAATTGATTCCGACAGAGAACGGCCTCTGGCAAAATCACTTTCGCGTTCGATCAGACAGCGAAATGCGATGGACGATTATCGATTGCGACCGATCGCTAAACGCCACGAGGTGAAAACTCTGCACGCGGTCGAGCTCGATCGGTGGGAAGTTGCCGCCGCGGGCCAGTTCACCGAGGTCGATTCGCACATCGTGCCGGCCCGGCGGATAGCGCCGCCAGAGGTCGAACCGCGGCAACTCCGGGGGCAGTTTCTTGCCGTCGCGAACCGAGATTAGAAACAACAGCGGCTCCCCTTCGAACTCAAACGAGACTTCGAGCGTTTCGTACTCGGTCCAGTCCCGGACCACGGGATACAGGACCGCGCTGCTGCCGTGCGAGGGATCGGGCGAGAACTGCAGCCTCTTGCCGCCGCTGCTGGTGCTGGCCATTTGCACGCCTTGCAGTTCCCACCGCTGCTCCTCCCACGGGCTGCTGGAAATGGCCAGTTCGGGAAAATTCTGCCAAGCCCACCACGCATCGAAGGCCGACGTTCCCGCTCGCCAGCCCGGCCACGCCAGCAGGACGGCAATGACGGAGAACCGCATCAGCCAGTTCCACTCGTTCCGCAGCCAAGCCGCCGCCGCGGCCACACCCAACAGGCCATAGGCCGCGTCCCGCCAACTGCCTGAGCGGCCAACCAGCGGCTGAACGAGTTCCGCGCCGCAGGCAAGCACTGCCGCAAAAAAGATCATCAGCAGTTGGCGCTGAGGCCCGACATAGCCGGCCAAGAACAGCGCCAGCAGGCCGAAGAGCGGCGCGTGGCCCGCATCGAGCAACTCGCCATACCATCGCGCTCGGTAAGTGTTGTCGAGAGGCAGCAGCAGTATCGCCACCGCAGCAGCCAGCACCACGGCAGCGATCCACAGCCTGGGAGCGGTCCGTGGGCCGCTAGCGCTGCTGGCAATTTTCATCCTGCGAATTGTGGCAAACGCGCGGACGGGAAGCTATGGGACGCATTCACCCTTCGCTCCCCACGCTGCGCGACATAGATGCCGAGTTGTCTCCGCAAGCGACTGAGCATGTCCCTGGCCGCATGTTTTGCTGCGCGCTTGCTGGCGCTACTGTGTCGCGCTAGCCAATCGGAACCGGTCCGCCGTTCGGAACAACGATTTTTTCCTTGCCGTCGGAAACTTCGCTGGATCGTCCTTGGCGCAAACGCCGAAAAGCGAGTAGCCAGACGGCCTATTCCATCGCGGCTGGCTGATTAGTTCATGTTCGCTTCTCTTCTCTTTTCAAAACAGCCGCTTTTGCCCGCTCGGAACTTCGCTTTCCAGGAAGTGGGCCAGCAGCTATAAGCCATCCGCGGCCGGTGGATTGTTCTGTAGCCACACCCCCCGCAGGTGTGCCTGCTCGCCACTCTCCGGCTGTCGATTGCCGAGTTGGTCAATTCGAAGAAGGGCACGATGCCCGCACGCCACTTGCCACTCTCCCAGGGAAGGGAGGTGCCATGCGCACCCTTCGTTCGCGCCATACCCAGGGCGCGTCGGCCAGGAAGGCCATTTGCCGCCGGCGACTTGTGCTCGAGTCGCTTGAGACGCGAAACCTGATGACAGCCTCGCTCGGAGACGACGGCATCTCCGTCGACTTCGCCGCTCCGTGCCAGTGCCCCGTTTGCTCGGGGATCGGCCTCGACGAAATTCCCGTCGTTAACGAGGCGACGAGCGTCGCCGGTTCCGGGACAACCTCGACGAGCGGCACCTCCAATACATCGAGCATTCCGCGACTCAGCAGCAATTCCGGGGCGGCCAAAAAACTGTATCTCGATTTCAACGGCCACTACGAGGCCAGTTGGGGAACCGCCCGCAATGTCGTCACTCCGGCCTTCGACCAGGACGGCCTACCCACGTCGTTAAGTGCCGGTGAAGTCGCGGCGATCACGGAAATCTGGAATCGTGTGGCCGAGGACTACGCGCCCTTCAACATCGATGTGACGACGATCGATCCCGGTACTGCCAGCGGCGTGGCCCGCGTGGCGATCGGCGGGCACTTTTCCGATTGGTACGGCTCCTCGGCCGGCGGAGTGGCCTACGTCGGCGGCTACACCAACTCGCTCCCCAGCGTGGCGTATGTCTTTGCCGAAGCGCTCGGCAACGGCAATCCGCGCTATGTGGCCGAGGCAGCATCCCACGAAGCGGGGCACCTGTTTGGCCTGCAACATCAAGCGGTCTGGAGCGGCGGCAAGCTCATCGAGGCGTATCATACGGGCACTTCGACCTGGGCCCCGATCATGGGGACGGCTTACTACGCGCAGCGCACCACCTGGGACTCGGGAACCACGTCGCTTGGACCGTCGTCGATGCAAGACGACATGGCGATCTTGGCGTCGCGCCTGGGATGGCGAGCCGACGACTACGGCAACACCTCAGCCACTGCGGCAGTCTTTCCCGCGACCGGCAGCAGCGTCTCGATGACGGGCATCATCGGCTCTCCCAGCGACCTCGACATGTGGTCGTTCTCGACCGGGGGTGGCGCAGTCACATTCCAGCTCAGCGGAGCGGCATACGGAGCGAATCTTGACGGTGTGCTCGAACTGCGCAGTGCCGCTGGACAGACGATCGTTACGGCCAACCCCAGCACTTCCCTGGGGGCGTCGCTCTCGGCAAATCTGGCGGGCGGCACTTACTACGTCGTTGCCCGTAGCTCTGGCGGCTATGGAAACGTCGGCCAGTACACCCTGCGGGGAACCGTTCCTCCGAGGCTATTGACGACAAGTTCGTCGCCACAGATGGGCCTGCTTTGGCAGGGAATCGCGCTCGCGGATGGCTCTGCCTTGAGCCTGGGCACGACGGCGGTCGGGAGCACGGTAACGAAGACTTTTACCGTCAAGAATCAAGGGACCGGAACGCTTTCGCTGCAACCGATTTCCGCGGCAAACTTGCCGACTGGATTTACGCTCTCCAAAAACCTTTCCACGACATCGCTCGCTCCGGGGCAGTCGACGACATTCAGCATCGCCTTCCGGCCGACGAGTGCAGGAAGCTTTGCCGGGCAGATCTCGCTCAAGGGGAATAGTAGTTGGATTGGCATGACGCTCCGCCTCTCGGCCACTGCCAGCGGCACACTCGCCGCTCCGGTTCCGACCCCCAGCTCCAACACGAGCACCAGCACGAACAACACCGGCTCGCAGGTCAAACGCATCCTCGACAACGGCGCGGCCGGGCACACCAAGTCCGGCAGTTGGACGCGAGTCAGCAATCAAGGATTGGAGAAAGACTTCGATCGCGCGGCCCAGGGAACCGGCAGTAGCAGTTCGACCTGGTCATTTCCGAGTCTCCCCAACGGTACCTACCAGGTGTATGGAACCTGGACCGGGGGGAGCACCCAAGCCACGAACGCCCCGTTTACGCTGTACAACGGCAGCACGCCCGTTTCGACCGTCAAGATGAACCAGCGGGTCGCCTCGTCAGGCGTCAGTGCCGACGGCGCGAATTGGAAGCTGCTCGGGACGGTGAAGGTTACCGGCGGACGGCTCAACGTTCGCTTGAGCAATGCCGCTGACGGCCAGGTTGTCGCCGACGCGATTCGGATCGTGCGCACCGCAGCTGCGGCCGAATTGCTCGAGGAGAGCCCCTTGCCGCAGTTCGCAACGTCGTCGCTTGGCGATGTGGAGACAGCCGCTGCCGAGGCCGGATTATTGGCTTGGCTGGCGGGAAGCGCCGAACTTCCGATGGATGCGATCGCGCCACAGGAAAGTCGGTCCGCCGCAGTGATCGGCTTCTCCAGCAATCGCCTGTACGACAGGGAGGCGGCGCCCCAATTCGCCTTCTCGCGGCCTTCCGAGCCAGGTCAGGAATACTCCATCATTCGTAAGTCGAGTAGTCCCAATGTGGACGACCAAGACGAACTGCAGGCCGCCCCCGACCTGGTCCTTGCCGCATGGCTCAGCTAGCTCGCCGCAGCACAATCTTCTGATACCGGCCCAAAATCGGAACCATCACCGGCTGGTCCGCTTCGTCCAGCAGGCGGATCGACCAACCGCGACTCGTCGCCAGATGCAGAAAGTCTGCCGCCGGGCCGCGGCCGGCATCGCCGAACCACGCTTCACCGCCGGGGGCGAGCATCCGGTCGAGCACATTGAGCAGCGGCGGCAAGTTCGTCCGGTCGTACGTTACATCTGCGGCGAATATCAGCGGAAACTGCTCGTCGGTTGGAGCCCGCCAGTCGAGGACGAGCCCGCGGCCGCCCGAAAGATTATTCCGCGCGGCGTTCTCCAGAGCTAACTCAACCGCCTGCGGTACGTAGTCGCTAAACGTCACGTCCAGCCCCGCCGCAAGGGCTACAACGCCCACCAAGCCGCTACCGCAGCCCAGTTCGAGACAACGCTGCGGCGGTGGACTAGCAAGCCCACGATTGGCACGGGATTCCGGCCCAAACGCTCGCCAGATTCCGGCCGCTAAATCCGTCGCCGCGGGCCACAGCTTGGCCCAGTACGGATCGGCCAGATACGGCCGGTTGGTGTCGATCGGCTCGACCAGATGGTTCAGTAACTCATCGGGATCGGCCGGTGTGAGCAGCTTGATAACGAGCGGCCCGATCGTCACTTCGCGCTCGGACCACCCGCCGGGAATCGAAAGCTCGGTAACGCTCATGACTGGGCCGAAAACGGCCTAGCCTGACGCCGAGAGCACTGTCTCGTCAAGCGGCTTGCCACTCAGGCTGCGTCGCGTTGCTTCTCGTCCCGCTCTTCGCTGGCCGGATCGACGATCTTAAGCGTCGCCTTGCGCGAAATGCGCCGTTCCTGCACAAAGCCCCGTTTACCCAGTTTCAAAAACTCGTGAAACGCGGCTGCCGGGCCGGTGGGAAACTTGGCTTTTAGTATCGCGAGGACTTCGGTCCAACGGAGTCCCTGGCGATAGATGATTCGGTAGGCCTCTTTGAGTTGCAGGATCTCTTCGGGCGTATAGCCATTGCGCCGCAGGCCGACCTTGTTGAGTCCCACAATCTGGGCGATCCCCCCTTCGACCATGACAAAGGGAGGAACGTCTTGCACAATCCGAGCGAGGCCGCCCACCATCGCCAGGCTGCCGACGCGGCAGAACTGATGCACCGCCACGCCACCGGAGATGTAGGCCCGGTCTTCGACGTGGACGTGCCCGCCGAGCATGCTGTTGTTGACCAGGATGGCGCTATTGCCGACGCGGCAGTCGTGCCCGACATGGGCCCCGACCATGATCATGCAGTTGTCGCCGATCGTCGTTGTTGCATCGTTGGCCCAGCCGCGATGGATCGTCACATTTTCGCGAATGCGGTTTCCCGAGCCGATTACGAGCGTGCCGCCGGGGTCGTGCACGTGCACGTGCTGCGCGCGGCCGCCGATGACCGAGCCTTCGCCGATTTCGTTGTTTTCGCCGAGCGTCGTGCGGCTTTTGACGATGGCCCGTGCTTCCAGGCGACAACCGGCTCCCAACACTGCTCCCGCCTCGACAATACACTGCGGGCCAACCACCACGTCGTCTCCCAGGACCGCCTGGGGATCTACGAATGCGGAGGGATGAATGTAGGCCACGGTTGTCCTTTCGTGCGGTGGGGCGTCCTTGCTCCACCGGCGTTAGGGGGCTGGGTCGGTCCCTAAAGCCTGGGGCGACAGGAGTGCTGTCGCGTCCTTCCCCGGCATCTTGCCGAGGCCCGCAGCCGCTGACTTTCGCCAGACAGCCGCGGTTTTTTGCCTGCTTGCCCCAATTTTCCGCCCCAGGCTGGATCGCCCTCGCAATTCAGCATCGGTCGCGGCACTAGAGCGACTTTGGCAGGCGGGGAGTGATTATGTCGATTTTGCCAAAGCTGTCGAGTTCGGTTTTTTGCCTGGGAAAGCGGGGCAAACTGTTCCGTCTGACGAAACTCCGGGCAGGAAGTTTCTGCAAATCTTTGGCGGGAGATCGGCCGATATGGGGATAAGCGGCGCTCTCCTCCAGGGCGGTAGCGCTCGGCGTGCGCCTCCGCGCGCATGAAGGAGAGCCGCTGCTAGCAAGAACGCGAATGGACTCTCAGGCAAGGAAGGATCCTTGATGCACCACAATCGCTTGCGCGTCTACTATGGGCCCGAAGAACGGGCTGCCCCGGCGACCATCCCCATGCGGGACGAAGTCACCATACCGCTGGGAGAGGTGTTGCCGCTACTTGTCGACGCAGCCCGCGGCCGGCGCGCGTGGATCGATGACTTCGCCGACGACCAGATTACGATCTCGAGCGATTTGTATGAAATCCTGATGGCCTATCAGCACTTTCAGCGGCCGGGGGCGTAGAAACTTCCGCAGCTTGCGAGAATGAACAGCGAAGCCCGACCTGGCGTCGGGCTTTTTCGTTGCGTCACGTTCAGGACCCAGGCTACTTCTTCACTGTCGCCATCTCGTCTTTTGGATTCTCGCTCAGGATCAAGCCGCGGAAGCGAACTTCCTGCGGGACGCTGTTGCTGTGTAGTTGCAGGCCGATTGGACCCGCTTCACACAGTTCCGGCTTCGGATCTTCCCAGTCGGCGACGAGTTGCCCATTCACGGCGAGGCGAATCCGGTTGCCGATCGCGAGGATTTCCATCTTGTTCCAGTCGCCATTGTCGGCCTTGGCCGCCCGACCATCGTCGCGATAGATGCTGTTGCGGCGGAAGAGATCGTAGTAGCCCCAGCCGGAGGGGAACATTACCAGGTGCCCCTGGTAAGAGCTCTTCTCGGCGTCCTTCTCGAACTTCTTACCCCACAGGGCGATTCCCGAGTGCATCTTCGACTCGGCGAGCTTCCCCTCAAAGACGAGGCGGAAATTGCGGTACGGCTTCTTCGTGAGCAGGTAGTTGCTCACCTTGGGGGCGTTCTCCTTGCCGTTGCGAGCCACGATCTCGCCGCTTTCGATCGTGAAATACTTCTCGGTCCCGCCCTCGCCCGTGTTGCCTTCCCAGCCCTCGAAGTTGCGGCCGTTAAACAGCTTGATCGGCGTTTCTCCCTCGGGGAATTTCACGGACGACGACCAGTCGGCCTCCTGAGCCGAAGTAATCGCCGCAATGCTCAAAAGCAGCGAGGCAGCAAGGTAGGAAAGCATTCGCATGGGAAAAGCACCTGGGGGAAAGGGAGAGGGAGAGGGATCCATTTCGTCAAGGCGAGGCCCTACGCCTGCGGCTCGGTCATGCTCATCGGGTCGAGCGCCTCGCGGAGCGTCGCTTCGGGGAGGATCCCCTGCTCGCGGCACAGTTCGCGGATCGTCTTGCCGCTTTTGAAGGCTTCTTTCGCCAGGGCGGCCGCCTTCTCGTAGCCAATGTGCGGGTTGAGGCTCGTGACCATCGAGAGGCTCTTCTCGACCGAGGCCTCGCAGGCCTCGATATTGGCCTCCATTTCCGCAGCGCAGAACTCGACGAACGCCCGGCAGCTCGAAGCCAGCAGGGCCACGCTTTCGAGCGCCGCATGTCCCATCACCGGCATCATGATGTTGAGCTGGAACTGTCCGCCGGTGGCTCCGCTGAAAGCGATTGTCTGGTCGTTGCCGATCACGCGGGCGGCCGCCTGCATCATGCTTTCGCACATCACGGGGTTCACCTTGCCCGGCATGATCGAGCTTCCCGGCTGGCGGTCGGGTAGCTTCAGTTCATAAAAACCGCACCGCGGCCCGCTTCCCAGCCAGCGAATGTTGTTCGACAGGTTAAAGAGCGTCACGGCGATCGTGCGCAAGTTGCCGTGGCACTCGACGAGGCCATCCCGCTGGGCGTTCCCTTCGAAGTGATCGACCGCCTCGATAAACGGAATCCCCGTCTCGCTCGCCAGCACCTCCGCCACACGGCGGCCGAATTCGGGGTGTGTATTGATCCCCGTGCCGACGGCGGTCCCGCCGGCCGGCAGTTCGAGAATCGAAGCGATCGCCCGCTCGGCCCGCTCGATCGAGAGCGTCAATTGCCGCGCCAGGCCGCCGATTTCCTGTCCCAGCCGGAGCGGCGTGGCATCGGCCAGATGCGTCCGGCCGATCTTCATTACCTGATCCCACTCCGCCGCCTTCGCGGCCAGCACGTCGCGAAACTTGGTCAGCGCCGGGATGAGATCGTTCTTAATCCGCAGCGCCACGGCCACGTGAATTGCCGTGGGGAAGATGTCGTTCGTGCTCTGCCCCATGTTCACGTGGTCGTTGGGATGGACCGGCTTCTCCTTCTCGAAACGGTCCCCCCCTAGCAGCTCGATCGCCCGGTTCGAAATCACCTCGTTGGCGTTCATGTTGCTCGAGGTGCCCGAGCCCGTTTGAAAGACGTCGATCGGAAACTGGTCGTCGAGCTTCCCCTCGGCCACTTCGCGGCAGGCGGCGAGCAGCTTCTCGACCTGCTCGTCGGTCAGCTTGTTCTTGCCAGTCTGGGTGAGCTTCCCCAGGTCGCGATTAGCCGTCGCACAGGCCAGCTTCACGAGGCCCATCGCATGAATGAGCGGCGCGGGCAAATGCCAGCCGGAGATCGGAAAATTCTCGACGGCTCGCTGGGTCTGGGCCGAGTAGTAGGCCTGGGCGGGAACCTGCACCTCGCCCATGGAATCTTTTTCGATGCGGAACTCAGTCATGATGCCGACGTGTCACCGGTGAGAGGGAAAAGCAGCCTGGGCACTGCAATCGTACCGGCCGTTTGCGACCGCTCCAAGATACCGCGGACGGGAACCGCGTGCGGCCATGTTTCTGCGTGGTCGGCGGCGGTGCGCAGTTGATTTTGACCATCGCAAACCGCATCATGGGCGGTTCTTCCAACGGACAGGCTGCGGACTGGTCGATTTTCTCTCCCCGGGCTCCTCTCCCCTCTGAAACCCGCGCGCCATGAAAGATGCCAATCTTTACGCCGCACCATCGGCGGATGGGCCGACTGCAGCCGATCTCGACGCCACGCTGGCTCCCTATCCCGGCACGCGGTGGATGCCCCGCTGGGATTTGGGCGAGCTTATCAACGCGCCTCGGTTTGAGTGGCGCAATTTGCTCGCGATGATCGGGCCGGGCCTGGTGATGGGGGCCGCGGCAATTGGCGGCGGCGAGTGGCTGGCCGGCCCGGCTGTCACCGCCAAATACGGCGGCGCCCTGCTCTGGGTCGCCACGGTCAGCATCTTCTTCCAGGTGATCTACAACATCGAGATCAGCCGCTACACGCTTTACACGGGCGAACCGATCTTCACCGGCAAGTTCCGCCTGCCGCCGCACCCGATGTTTTGGGTGCTCGTTTACTTGTGTCTCGACTGGGGCTCCGTCGCGCCGTATCTGGCGTCGAGCGCGGCCATCACGGTCGACGCCGCCATTTTGCAGCGACTTCCCGAGATTGCCACGAATAGCAGCGACTGGTGGCTGCACAAAATCGTTTGCACGAGTTTGTACCTGCTCATCATGGTGCCGCTCATCTTCGGCGGCAAAATCTACAACTCGCTGCGAATCGTCATGTCGATCAAGCTGATTGTCGTCATTGGCTTTTTGCTCACGCTGGGGATCTTCTTTGCCTCACCTGCCGATTGGTGGGAAATCTTTACGGGGCTGTTCAAGTTCGGCACGCTCCCCGTCCAAAGCACATCTGGCTACGCAACTGAAAACATCTTCACGTCGCTATTCCAGCACGGCAAGCTGCCCGAAATTGATTTCGCCTTGTTTGGCGTCATTGCCGGCCTCGCCTCGATCGCCGGCAACGGCGGACTCACGAACACACCGATCAGCAATTTCACCCGCGATCAGGGCTGGGGCATGGGAGACAAAGTTGGCGCGATTCCCAGCGTGTTCGGCGGCCACGGGATCACCCTCTCCCACGTTGGCTGTGTTTTTCGCGTGAACCCCAAGTCGCTGGAGCGCTGGAAGGGCTGGTACCGGCATGTCGTTCGCGATCAATTGCTCGTGTGGATGGGGGCCTGCCTGATCGGCGTTTCGCTCCCCAGCATTCTGTCGGTCGGCTTTTTGCCGCGCGGGACCGAGGTCGGCGACAACACGGCCGCCGTAACCGCCGGAGGAGTACAAGACCGGGTCACCAATCCTCCGCCGGGGGTGTTGATCTCCCAGACCGGCCTGTCGCGGTGGTTTGCCGGCGAGCAGTGGGGAAGAGTTTTCTGGGGTTTGACGCTGTTCTGCGGCTTTCTGGTGCTGATCACCAGCCAGACTTCCACGATGGACGGCTTTGTCCGCCGCTGGGTCGATGTCTTCTGGACCGCCAGCGCGACACTGCGCGAGATGGATACCAGCAAGATTCGCGACGTCTACTTTATCGTGCTTTGTGTCTATGCGGGGTTTGGCCTGGCGCTATTATGGATCTTTGATTCACCGCTGGGAATCTTCAAATTGTCGACGACGTTTTACAACGTGGCCTTCGGCTTTAGCTCCTGCCACACGGTGTGTGTCAACAGCTTCCTGCTCCCTCGCGAATTGCGGCCGGCTTGGTGGATTCGTTGTTTGATGATCCTCGGCGCAGTTTACTTTTTCCTGCTCGCAACGCTGACGGCGCTGCAGCACTTTGGGCAACTGGGTCCCAAATAGCACAGGCTCGTTCTGTCGGCGCTGGTTGGCAGCGGAGAATTCACCGCGGAACTACCACTGATCCGCCTTGTTCACCGCCATCGCCGCGTTGAGTTCGGTCGTTTTCGGCCGCAGTTCGAGTCCCACGTAGCCGTCGTAGCCCAGTTCCTGCGCCTGCCGCAGCACACGGCTGTAGTTGATCTCGCCCGTGCCCGGTTCGTTGCGGCCCGGGTGATCGGCCAGTTGCAGGTAGCCGACCTGGGCGAAGCCGTCCTTCAGCCGGCCGCAGAGATCTCCCTCGCTGATCTGCATGTGGTACAGATCCCAGTTGATCTTCACCATCGGGCTCCCGACCGCCTCGCAGATCTTCACGGCGTCGACGCTGCCATAGAGGCAATGCCCCGGATGATCGACCCGGCCGTTCATCGGCTCCAGGATCAGCATCACCTTCTCCCGCTCGGCAATCGGGGCGGCCCGCTTCAGGGCCTTGATCACCTGGGCGTGCATCTCGTCTTTGGTCATCCCCGGCTGATCGTCGCCCGCCACGACGCACATCTTTCGGCAGTCGAGTTGGTGGGCGATTTGGCAGGCTTCTTCGATCGTTTTCACGAAGGCCTCTTCCTGCGCCGGATCGTTCATCCCGGGCCGAAAGCCCCAGGCGGTGAACTGGGCGATGTCGATCTTGAGTTCGTCCTTGAGCTTCTTGATCGCCGCAATGTCCTTCCCTTGATAGGGCCAGAACTCCACGGCGGGAAAGCCGAACTTTGCCGCCTCGCGCAGCCGGTCGAGAAACGGCAGCTTCGTCCACCACATTTCGACGTTGACCGCGAATTTCGTGTGCGGCGTCTTCCCGAGCCGCGCCAGATCGCCAGCCGACGCCACCTCGTCGGCGTTCGACTCGCCAGCGATCAAGGCACCTGCGGCGACAGCCGTCGAACCTGCGAGGAGTGAACGTCGAGAAATCGTCATGGCCGAGTCTCCGGGAGAGGGTGCTGCCCAAGGTCGCAGTCGTTTCGCCAAGTATAGTCGGCCGAGCGA
>JALORD010000164.1 GCA_025459145.1 Pirellulaceae bacterium
CTTTTACGTGCAACTATCGTGCCTTCCCTGGCGACGCACCGGACCGGAATTCGCTAACCGGCACAATGGTCAAGGTTTACGTACTACCGGAGTCGCCTAACCGCGGAAGTCGGTGAGGCCCGATCGTTGGTTGTGTCGCGATCAGGCCACACTTTCCGTCTCAAATTAGAACGGCCAGAAACCACGGGGCAGTTGAGCGACACTTCTCCGCAGGCCCATTTTCACCCCGCTTCGAACGACGTTTCATGCCCGCCGCGCCATACGACCGGCAGACAGGGTACAGATTCGCGGGCCGGCGATCACGCCCCTCGCCGCTCACCCTAACCCCTCGCCCCTGTTTCCTTCGTCCCCGCAATCCGGTTCGCTGCCGACAGGATCGCCTGGACCGTCGCTTCGACCGTGTCGGTCGACACGCCCCGGCCGCGGAACGTTTGACCGCCATGTTCGACGGACAGGTTTACCTCGCCGAGGGCGTCGTGCCCGAGCGTGGCGCTCCGGACCTGGTAGTCGATACAGCGAAGCTTGATCCCGGTGATCTTCTCGGTGGCCAGAAACGCCGCGTCGATCGGGCCGTCGCCGTCGCTCACCTCGGCTGAGGTCTCTTCGCTGCCGCGGCGGAGCGTCAGCTTGGCTCGCGGTTTCATGCCGCTGCCGCTGGTGACCTCAAAACCGGCCAGTTGCCACTCCGCTTGCTGACCGGTGCCATGCAGGGCGAGCTCGATCAGGGCGATGATATCGCCGTCGTAGATCTCCTTTTTCTTATCGGCCAGCAGCTTGAACTGGTCGAACACTCCTTGGAGTTGCTCGCCGGTCAGCGTGTAGCCAAGCGCCTTGGCCCGATCGGCGAGCGCCGCCCGGCCGCTATGCTTGCCCAGAACGAGGTCAGTCGCTTGAAAGCCGACATCCTCGGGGCGCATGATCTCGTAGGTCCGGCGTTCCTTGAGCATTCCGTCCTGATGGATGCCGGCCTCGTGGGCAAACGCATTCCGCCCAACGATCGCTTTGTTCCGCTGCACCTGCTGGCCGGTAATCGACGTGAGCAGCCGGCTCGTCGGGACAAGCCGCGGCGTGACAATCGAAGTGCCGCAGTGATAGTGGTCCTGCCGCGTTTTGAGGGCCATTACCACTTCCTCGAGCGAACAATTGCCCGCCCGCTCACCAATGCCGTTGATCGTACATTCGATCTGACCCGCACCGTTTTCGACCGCGGCCAGGCTGTTGGCCACCGCCAAGCCCAGATCGTTGTGGCAATGCGTGCTGATCGTCGCCCGGTCGATATTTGGGACCCGATTTTTCAGGAGCGCGATCGTCTCGCCATATTCCTGCGGCGTGGTGTAGCCGACCGTGTCAGGAATGTTGACCGTCGTCGCTCCGGCAGCAATCGCCGCCTCGACCACCTGGCAGAGAAAATCGCGCTCGGTCCTGGCGGCGTCTTCGGGCGAAAACTCGATATCGTCGCAGTAGCCGACGGCCCGTTTCACTCCGGCCACCGCCCGGGCGATGATCTCCTCGCGGGTCATCTTCAGCTTGAACTCGCGATGAATCGCGCTGGTCGCCAGGAAAACGTGAATCCGCGGCTGTGGCGAGCCCTTGAGCGCTTCCCAGGCCCGGTCAATATCGGCGTCGTTGCAGCGGGCCAGGCCGCAGATCGTGGCGCCGCGCATCGTCGTGGCAATTTCGCGGACGGCGTCAAAGTCGCCGGGCGAAGCAATGGGAAAGCCCGCTTCGAGAATGTCAACTCCCAGGTCCACGAGGGCCTGGGCCATTTCCAGTTTCTCTTGCAGGTTCATGCTGCAGCCGGGCGATTGCTCGCCGTCGCGCAGCGTTGTGTCGAAGATCTTGATGTGGCGGAGTGCCGGCGTGGTATCAGACATGGCGTGATGATTTTCCATAGCGAACGAACGTGTGAATCAGGAAGTTCGAGCGGGATGCCGATTCGAGGGCGTGCGAACTCGCTCGCTGACGAGCGTGCCGCGCGAAGGCTTCGAATCTCCTCGCATCTGCCGGCCTCACGCCGGCGCGGCAAGGGGGAGGCACGCCGCAGCCGGCGTGACGCTTCGCTCGATTGTCGTAGTTCCTGTCATCACAGTTCCTGCCATCACAAACTCACCCAACAAAAAACCCCGCCAGCCTTCTCGGCCGCGGGGTCAGAATAGGTTCGATAGCGACGAACGATTCCCCTACGGCCTGCCCAGGGCAAGCGTAAGCAACTGGAGCGGCAATCGGGGAAGAAGGTTCATGGGCAAATTCGAATCGCGAGGGGGCTTCGCGGAACGTCCCGGGAGGACCACGGCGGACCGCACAGATTCCTCACTCTTTTGACTCTATCCCGCCCCTCGCGGGCGGTCAAGGTTGGCCTGATCGGGGTCTCATTTGCTGCCCCGTTGCCTGGCAGCTGCCTCACTATTGGCCTCGACGCCGCTTCTCCTCTCACAAACGGCCGGACAGCAAGCGGCATATCGCATGTCTTGGCCGCACAAAGACTTGCGTCCGTTTTGCTTATGTCGATAGCTTTGTCTCTGCGGGCGGCTTTCATTTGAACACCTCCCGACGTCCCCTGGCTCTGGCGATTACACTGAAGGATTCGTCCTCAGGGAAAACACTCGCCGATGAGCTTCGAAGCATTGCCAGAGCCGAGCGGGCTTGCCGAGACCTCTGATTCGCCGCAGGGGATCGCCTCGCCAGCACCACTCAGCGAGCCGGCCGGCGACGCGATCCGCATTCGCGGCGCTCGGACCCATAATCTGCAGAATGTCGATCTCGATATTCCCCGCGGCAAACTGGTCGTGATCACGGGGAAGAGCGGCTCCGGCAAAAGCAGTCTCGCTTTCGATACGCTCTTCGCCGAAGGGCAGCGGCAGTACATCGAAAGCCTGTCGGTCTACGCCCGGCAGTTCATCGATCAACTCGAACGGCCCGATGTCGACGCCATCGACGGCCTGGCGCCGGTCATCTGCATCGACCAGCGCCGCGGCACGGCCAATCCGCGGAGCACCGTCGCTACAACGACCGAAATTTATGATTTCCTCCGGCTGCTCTATGCCCGCCTGGGCGAGATCTCGTGCCACCAGTGTGGCGAACCGATCCGCCAGCAATCGGTCGAACAGATTCAAGACAGTCTGATGGCCCTGCCCGAGGGGACGAAACTGATGCTCCTGGCCCCGCTCGTCCGCGGGCGCAAGGGGGAACATCAGGACATCCTCGATTCGATCCGCAAGGCGGGACAGGTGCGCGTCCGGATCGACGGGACAGTGCACGACCTGGAGGCCGTGCTGCCTCTCGACGGCCGCAAGCCGCATACGATCGAGGCCGTCGTCGACCGGATTGTGATCCGCCCCGGCTCACGGGCCCGTCTGGCGGAATCGATCGGTCTGGCCGTCAAGCAAAGCGGCGGGACGGTCATCGCCTGCTATCTCGATCCGCCCTCCGAAGCGGCCGCCCGCGCCGAAGGGAATGGTAGCGAAAAGTTTTGGGTCGATCGGCTCTTCAGCACGCGGTATGCCTGTGCTCGGTGCGAACTGAGCGTCGCGGAGATCGAGCCGCGCACGTTCAGCTTCAACAGTCCCTACGGCGCGTGCCCGCAGTGCGAAGGACTGGGCGCCCGGGTGCAGTTCGATCCGGAGCTGGTCGCCCCCGACGTGAGTCTGTCGATCACCGGCGGAGCGATCATTCCCTGGCGATCCACCAGCAGTCGCAAGAGTGCCTCGAAGGCCAAAGCCAGCACTGCCAAGGGAACCAAGAAAAAGTTGGTCGGCCAGCCCGGACTGAGCGATGCCCATGAGGCGGTCGAGCGGTATCTTAAATCTCACAAAGCCTCGCTCGACACGCCGCTGGCGGACCTGCGCCCGGCTGTGCTCGATGGGCTCTGGCACGGCGACGGCAAGGCGGGCGAGAGCGGATTTCAGGGACTCGTCACGCTCCTCGAGAAGGAGTTCGTCACCACGGCCGATCCCGACGAGCAGGAAAAGCTCGCGGCCTTGCGGGGACCGGTCGTGTGCCCCGTCTGCCGCGGCGCGCGGCTCCGGCCCGAGGCTCTCGGCGTGCGGATCGACGGACGGGGCATTCACGAGGCGTGCGCGCTCTCGATCGGCGAGGCCAAGCTGTTCTTCGATCGTCTGGCAGACAGCGTTGACCAACTGTTCGATGACGAAGGCCAGCTGCGGCCCGGCGCGGCCGACACGTTTCTCCCCGCTGCCGACATGGCCCCCGTGGCTCAGCCGATCCTCGCCGAGATCACCGCGCGGCTCGGTTTTCTCGAGAAAGTGGGGCTCGACTACCTGACGCTCGACCGCCCGGCCGACACGCTCTCGGGAGGCGAGATGCAGCGGGTTCGTCTGGCGACCGGCATCGGCAGCGGCCTGGCCGGCGTTTGCTATATCCTCGACGAACCATCGATCGGTCTGCATCCCCGCGACAACGAACGGCTGATCGACGCTCTGCGCAACCTGCTGCGCCATGAGAGCAGCGTGATCGTCGTCGAGCACGACGAAGCGATGATGCGCGCAGCCGATTGGCTGATCGACATTGGCCCCGGCGCGGGGAGTCGCGGCGGACGCGTCGTGGCGCAGGGAACGCCCGCCGCAGTCTTGGCGAATCCCGAGTCGCTCACTGGACAATACCTGTCGGGCGTTCAGTCGATTGTCGTGCCCGCCACGCGCCGCAAAGCGGCCAAGACGCGGAGCTTGGTGATTGAAGGGGTCACGACGAACAACCTGCAGAACGTCACGGCCAGCTTTCCGCTCGGACTGCTCGTCGGGGTGACCGGCGTCAGCGGTTCGGGCAAAAGCTCGCTCGTGAACGAAACGCTCGTGCCGGCAATCGTCCGCCGTCTGGGCGGCGTCGCACCCAAGCCGGGGCCGCACACGGCGCTTCGCGGCGCGAGCCAGATCGACAAAGTCATCGCCATTGACCAATCGTCGCTTGGCCGCTCGCCGCGAAGCAACGCAGCGACCTATAGCGGCGTGATGGACGAGTTGCGGAAAGTCTTTGCCGCCACCAAGGAAGCGAAACAACTGGGCTTCAAACAGAATCGCTTCAGCTTCAACGTGGCGGGCGGCCGCTGCGAAGAGTGCCAGGGGCAGGGCACCAAACGACTGGAGATGAATTTTCTCCCCGATCTGTTCGTTCCCTGCCCGGCCTGCGAAGGGAAGCGATTCAATCGGCAAACGCTGGCCGTGCACTACAAGGGACTGTCGATTGCCGATGTCCTCGAACTGCCGATCGAGGAAGCGGCGGGCCACTTCGAGAACTTTCCCGCCATTCACAGGCTCCTGACGAGTCTGGCCGATGTGGGACTTGGCTACCTGAGCCTCGGACAAAGCTCCACCACGCTTAGCGGCGGCGAATCGCAGCGGGTCAAGCTCGCCACGGAACTGGCCCGCACCGACACCGGCCAAACGCTCTACCTGCTCGACGAACCGACCACCGGCCTTCACGTCGACGACGTACGGCTGTTGCTCGGCGTCTTGCAGCGCCTGGTCGACAAGGGGAATACGGTGATCGTGATCGAACATCATCTGGATGTCCTCAAATCGTGCGATTGGCTCATCGATCTGGGGCCCGACGGAGGCTCGCGCGGCGGCCAGATCGTCGCAGCCGGCACTCCCGAAGAACTGGCCGCGCTGACTGAAAGTCACACCGGTCGGTTCTTGCGGGAGATTGTTTAGTCATTGGTCACTTGTCATTTGGGCCGACTCAGCCTTCTGATCTCCGACCTCTGAATTCCGGCCTCCAACTTTCCCCCTCCCTCCGCCCCTGCTATTCTCGATCGCATGCGAATGATCGTGGCCCTGATTCAGCCCACCAAGCTGCGCGCCGTCCAGGAAGCCTTGGCCAAGGTAGGGGTCGAGCGGATGACGGTCTGCGATGCCCTCGGCTACGGCCAGCAGCATGGGCAGACTGCGAGTAGCGCGTCTCCGCGGGGTACCGCGCCCAAGATGCTCCGCAAAGTGGCACTGGAAATTGCCGTCAACGAGGATTTTCTCGACCGCACGATTGAGACGATTGCCCAAGTGGCCCGCACCGGGTCGGGGGGAGCGATCGGCGACGGAAAAATCTTTGTTTTGCCGCTTGAGGATGTCGTGCGGGTTTCCGACAAAGTGCGGGGCCCAGAAGGGGTGTCTTGACCCACCGCGCGTGCCTGCCGCCTCTGCCGTGCATGCTGAGTGATCGGCCGCAAACAGCGAAGAATTGCCGAGAATTTGCCCGCCGCGCTCTAGCGCGAGAGCTAAACTTCTACATTGCCGCGCGTGCGGTAAGTAGTTTTCTGCAATTTTTCCGCGCCGCGAAGTGCCCCAGCTTTCGCCCCGCCTACTGGCTAAACGGGGAGGTCTGGGGTAAGTTTTACGGCGCACGGTGCGAGTAAAACTCGTTTCACTCCAGGAGGTATCAGAATGCGCCGCTACGTGATGACTCTCGCTTGCTTGGCAGTGGCCGGCTTTGTGTCGGCTCAAGATCAAGCCCCCGTCCAGAAGGACGTCGCTCCGGTTCAGGCTCCGGTCCAGAAGGAAGTAGCTCCCGTCCAGGCTCCCGTCCAAAAGGACGTCGCCGCGGTCCAGGCTCCTGTCCAAAAGGAAGTCGCTCCGGTTCAGGCTCCGGTTCAGAAGGGTGTCGCTCCGGTTCAGGCTCCAATTCAGAAAGCCATGCCGGTTCAAGCTCCTGCCGCCAAGGCAGTGCAGGCTCCCGCCGCTGTACAGGGCCCGGTTCAGTCGCCCGTTCAGAAGGGTGCCGAGCCCGTTAAGACGGCTCGTTCGGGCGGCCTCTTCAATCGCGTTCGCTAGGCGACCCGTTCGCTGGCGTGTGCTCAGGCGTGACGTAGATAAATGCGTCACCCGGCTATACCATGACCCTCGGAGCCTGCTGACTCCGGGGGTTTTTCTTTCGCGGAGGTCAGGCGGCTTCCTCCGCACATTCGTTCGCGTTGATCCCGAGGAGGGAGTACTCGCATGTCGTCCGCAATCGTTTCGGTCTTTCTGGCAGTGGCCCTCACCGGCCAGGTAAACGCGAACAATCGAGTCGGATCGATTCGGACCGACGAATTCGACTACCAGAAGGAGAACTTCCAGCACTGGTGGGGCCAGGAACTGGCAACGAAGCTTGCCGATCTGCCCACCGAAGGCAAGGTTCCCGACTTCCGCGTCCCCTACGCCGGGCACGACTATCCCGATCGGGGCGGCGGCACGACTTACGCCATGGCCAAGTACGACCAGGCGTTCAACCGGGGGAATCTTGCTACGAGCTGGGAACGGCGCGATATCGAAGTGCATCGCGGCGGCCGCGGCGAAGACGAGTTCCGCCCCGGACTCTTCGGCCGCATGCGGCGAGTTCGCGGTGGGCCGCGCGTCCCCACCTGGTACGGCCACTGCAACGGCTGGACAGCCGCGTCGATCCGTCATGCCGAGCCCGAGCGAAGCGTCGTGAAGAACGGGGTCACGTTCACGCCCGCCGATATCAAAGGCCTGCTCGCCGAAATCTACATGTACAACCCGACCGAGCACCTCGGCGGACTCGACGACGCGATCAACCCGGCCACGCTCCACCTGATACTGGGCAACTGGGTCGGCCTCGGCTCCCATCCTGTCGGCATGGAAGCGGCGATGGGCGAGGTCGTGATCAACTATCCGCTTTACGCCTACAAGGCCAAGGTCAACAAGCTCTCGGATCGCCAGTACGAGGTGCAGAACACGATCACCTACCGGCTCAACACGCCTCGCGAATTCGACAAGGGCCCCGACCAGAGTCGGACGATGTACTTCCACTACGTCCTCGACCTCGACGCAGACGGGAAAATCGTCGGCGGCCGCTACTACGGCGATAGCGCCCGGATCGACATGCTCTGGACCCCGCTCAAGCCGGTCGAAGGGGGCGAAAAGGGGAACGAACGGGGAAATCCGCACGTCAGCGTGAAGGAGGTCCTCGCCCTGTGGCGAGCCTCGGTCTCGGAAGAAACACGCAACAAGTGGCTCAACGTCGACCCGACCGAAGAAGATCGGCTGTTGCCTGCTGAAGAGCCGAAGCCGGCGGAAGCCACCGCTCAGACTGAACCGACAACGCCCGCCGCCGAGGGCGCTTCGCCCGCTGCGGAAACTGCCGCTGCTGCAGACTCGGCTCCAGCGGCGGAAACGACCGCTGCGGAAGCCACAACCGAGGCTCCTGGGGAAGGTGCCGCTCCGGCGACTCCGGCCGCCGAGACAGAGCCCGCTCCTGAAGCACCCGCTCCCACGCCTGAGCCCGCACCCGAAAGCCCAACTCCTGAAAGCCCAGCCCCAGAATTGCCGGCTGCCGCTCCGGAAACGCCCGAGTAGAGTTGGCACGTCGAGCACGGCGGTGCCTCGTGTTTCTCCGCCGCATCTGCGGCGATACCTATGAGCCCCCAGCGTGAGCGGGGGGAAGGTATCGCGTGGTTGGGTAGAGCCGCGCCAGCGGCGACACGTCGCAATGCAGGCGCGCCGCGTCGCAGCAGAGGGACCAACGATCCGACGATCCTCGCCCGATCGAATTGGTCCCCCGCGGTGCTGGAAGCCCCCGCTACGAAGCTACTTCCCCAGCAGCGGCCCCAGCACTTTGGCAAAGGCATCCGCCTGCCGCATGAAGCCCAGGTCGTTGGGGTGCGAGCTGTCGACGGTTCCCTCGTCGTCATCGCCCAGCAGGTGCTCGCCCTCGATGTAGTAGAGGTGCTTGTCCCCCGCGGCGATCAGTCGCTCGTACGCTGCCCGTAGCGCCGCGCGACTCGTATCGTTCCGCTCTCGCTTGCTCGCGACCAGATGCGCATCGCCATACGTCCGGTCCTCGACCAGGACAATCGGCGTCGTGGGATGAGCCTTTCGCAAGAGCGCTACTGTCGGCTCCGTCCGCTCAGCAACTCCGGCCGCGCTCATGTTCGGCAGGCAGTCGATCACGTACACGGCCGCGTCGAGTTCGGCGAGCAATTCGTTCACCGCCGGCTCCATCTGGCCGTTCCCGGAAAAACCGAGATTGATCACCGGCCGATCGAGTTGGCGGCCCAAAATCGCCGTATGCACCATGCCCGGACGCGAGGCGCAGGCCCCATGCGTGATGCTTGTGCCGTAGAACACGAGGGGTCGATCTGACTCGTCCGTCCGCGGCAGCGAGGCGATCGTCGCCTCCTTGCTAACACCGATCTCGCACTGCGTTACGCCGTTATAGAGCGGCAAATACAGCATCCACTCGCGGCGTACTTTTGGAAGCCCCGCCACGAGCGATGCCTTGTTCTCCTGGGCCGTCGGCCGGCCGCAGGCGACCCACCGCCAGCCGCGATCGGTCTTCACATACAGATCGACGCCGCTCACACCGGTCGCCGCCATGTGCGGCATCGCCAGGTTGGCCTTTGTCAGCGACCAGTGGCAGTGGATCGATGGCGAGTCGGTCGCAAACCGCACGCACATCCCCGCACTGTCCCGGCTCAGGTTCCATACCGCCGGCCGCACGGTCCCCTCGGCCTTCGCGGGCAGGCGGTCGAACGGCGACTTCACGTCGGTCCACCCCTGCCCCTCGAGCGTGAGCAGCTTGGCGTCGTACCAGGCCTCCTGACCCTCGATCCGGGCCTTATCGACCGCGATCGGCGACTCCCCCCAGGCGGGGACAGCCAGCAAAGCTGCGACGACCGTTCCCAGGATCACTCGATAAGCCAGTGCAGTCATGATGCATACTCCTCTTAAGGGTGTACTATTCGTTGGATGGTCCGGGGGATAAACAGGGCTGCTTTAGGCTATGGAGCACTTAACGACTGAACGGTCTCGAGGCTTTGCTCATGACCTCCACTCTGCTTTACATCTCGCAAGTTTTTATCTGTAAAGCTCTTGCGACTTCCATCCGCGATAATCGCCGCGAAGCCATTAAACGAATGGTTCATCTCACTGCAGTCCGTCGATGCATGGCCGAACAGTCCTCTTGTGGGTGGTTTAACGCCGACG
>JALORD010000165.1 GCA_025459145.1 Pirellulaceae bacterium
GGCGCTCGAGCAGGTCTACGCTCCGCTGGGAATCGACATCGGTTCGCAGACGGTGCCGGAGATCGCCGTCAGCATCTGTGCGGAGCTGGTGGCCCATCGCAATCTGGGACAGATCCCCGGTCGACCTGCCAAGATCGAGGTGTAAACGTGGCACGGCGGGCGTTTGCCATTGTCCCGGCGGCCGGGGAAAGTCGGCGGATGGGGGAGCCGAAGCTGCTCGCGCCGATCGGTGGAATGCCGCTCATCGAGCATACGCTGGCGGCCTGGAAGGCCAGCCGCGTCGAGCGAGTTGTGGTCGTTGTGCGGGCGGACGACGAACCATTAAAAGCGCAGGTTCGCGCCGCGGGGGTCGAACTGTGTCTGCCCCCCGTTGCTCCGCCCGACATGAAAACGTCGCTCGGCTGGGGATTGGCCCACATTGCCGAGAAGTACCAGCCAGCCGACGATGACTTGTGGCTGGTGGCCCCGGCCGACATGCCGGGACTTTCGCCGCGTGTGATTAATGCGTTGCTCGCGACCGTCGCAGAAGACCGCATTCTGATTCCGACACTCGGCGGTCGCCGGGGACATCCGGTGCTGCTCCCTTGGCCGCTGGCGGCGGAGGTTCCGCGGCTGGGCCCGGACGAAGGGCTGCGCGACCTCATCCGCCGGCACGATCCGCTGCTGGTGGCATGCGATGCCGCGGAGACGGAGCGCGAAACGCCGTTTGCCGATCTCGATACGCCGGCGGAGCTGGCCCTCTTTCGGGAAAGGCATTTGCGCAGCCCGTAACAATCAAGACGAGGTGTCTTCCCTCGCGCCGGAGGGGTCCGTACACTTGAACCGGTGTGTCGCCGCTAAGGGCGCGTGTTATCTCGCCCGGGTGGGCGCGTGTGATGTTCGCTTGGTGGGGGGCAAAGTTGTGTCGCCGGCGCCAGGCGGCAGGGCCAGGGAAGATCGCTATGTCCGATTGCTCCGCACAACCTGCAACGAAGTCCTCCGCCCACGGCGCTGGTTCGCCGCTGCGCGGCGCGAGACTGCTGCTCGTCCTGTTGCTCCTCGGCGGATTCATTGTTTCCTTGCCGGGATGCTCGGGCTGCATTTCCGATCCGGCCACCGCCGCCAAGAAAAAGGCCGACGAAGAAGCAGCCAAGAAAAAGAAAAAGCAGAAGGACTCCGAGAAGCCCAAGCCCGACTTCGAGCAGATGCAGACCCGCCTGCTCCCCAGCAACGATCCGACGCTGGCCAAGAAAGTCCCCTCGCTGCATATCAAGGCCGGACACTGGGCCGCCGTATCCGCCAGCACCAAGGCCAACAACTACGACTTTGTCGGCGAGCTGGCGACGTTTGTCGAACAGCCGCTGACGAACCCCGTGTTGCCGCTGGAACTGGACGACACCAACTCTCGGATTTCGGTGTGGCGTCCCGCGTCGCTCCCGAAGGGGCAGACCAAACGGTTCGAATCGCTGATCTTTATCCCCAAGCGGAAATCGGTCTCCGGACTCAATTATCCCTTGCGATCGGAACTGCGCGGGCAGCGCGGCGGCTCGATCGTAGAAGTCGACAGCTTCGTGGCGACCGAGACGCTCCGCGAGTATCAGCACCTGTTTGTCGTGCTGTCGAGCAACCCGGCGACCTACTCGTCGCTCGGCAAGCTACATTCGATCAGCATGCCCGAGGTCGACGCGGGAGGGATGGGGAGCGATCCGCTCCAATACTACTACGTCCTCGCTCCCAACGTCGAACGGTCGGCTCCGCTGGCCGAACACTCGCTGGCCTGGACCAGCACGGCATTCGTCCTGTGGGACGACATCAACCCCGATATTCTGACAGCCGAGCAGCAGCAGGCGATGCTCGATTGGCTGCACTGGGGGGGGCAGATCATCATCAGCGGCCCCGGCTCGCTCGATAAGCTCCGCGGCAAGTTTTTGCACGCCTATCTGCCGGCCGAAGCGGCTGAAACGGTCAAACTCGATGAAGGGGCCTTTGCCGAACTGAATCAAACCTGGTCGCTCAGCGATGCCAAGAAGCGCTTTCGCCAGATCAAGATCATTCCCGATCGGCCGATGGTGGGGATCCGCTTCAAAAAGCACGTCGACGCGGTGGAGGTGCCAGGAACGGGGGGCCTCGTCGTCGAGCGGCGAATCGGGCAGGGCCGGATCGTCGCCACGGCCTTCCCCTTGTCGGATGTCCGGATCAAGCAATGGAAGAACTTCGACGGCTTTTTCAACAACGTCCTGCTCCGCCGTCCGCCCCGCCGCTTCAGCAGCAACGAGTGGGCCAATCTGTCATTTGAGTGGGACGACAGACAACTTCGTTCGATGCGCCTGGAGCCCCGGCTGGGATCGGCCGTGCGGTACCTCACTCGGGACGTGGGCCGGCTGAAGGATGATCCGACGCGCCGCGCCGAACCGGCGGTGACGCTCCCCGAGGTAATGCCCGGCGCAGCCATCGCGGCGGGACAGATGTATAGCGGCATCGATCCGCGATCCTTGCCTATCGACACCACGACCATCCATCCTGACGTCGACGATTGGCACTTTGCCGGCTACGAGGCGGCCCCCCGGTCGGGCGTGGCCGCCTGGAGCGACGATAGCGCCGTTTCCAACTCCGTTCGCCAATCGCTGACCGAAGCGGCCGGCATCGAGATTCCCCGGGCCGACTTTGTCTTTAAGGTGCTGGCCATTTATCTGGCCGTCCTGGTGCCGCTCAACTGGTTCGTGTTCTGGATTCTGGGCCGCGTCGAATGGGCCTGGATCGCCGCGCCGCTGATCGCCGTGGTCGGCGCCGGTGCGGTCATTCGCCTGGCCCAGCTCGATATCGGATTTGCCCGCAGCCGAACGGAAATCGCGGTGCTCGAAGTACAGGGAGGCTACGACCGGGCGCATCTGACGCGGTACACGGCGCTCTACACCTCGCTGTCGTCGACGTACACGCTCGCATTCGAGGAAACGAGCGCCTTGGCCCTGCCGTTTGCCTCGCCGGCGACGGGAGCGCTTACCGAGGCGCAGCAGATCGCGGCGATCAACGACGTTCGATTTCGGATCGGGCAGGATAAATCGCTGACCGGCGTCCTGGTGCAGTCGAACTCGACGGGCATGGTCCATAGCGAGCAGATGTTCGACCTGGGAGGAAAGCTCACACTCCTCGGCGACGATGCGCAGGGCTGGACGATCAAGAACACCAGCTCGGTGACGATTCGCGAGGCAGGGATCCTGCGGAGGACTCCAGCGGGAGTGTTCCAATCGGCATTTGTCGCCAAGTTGGAGGCGGGGACGTCGAGCCCGCTCGCCTTTGCTCCCCTGCCGCTGGATGCCGACGGCCTGGTGGCCCGGTGGTGGCTTCCCGAATGGGAGAAATCGACGGTTCTCGGCTACGGCGTGGCCGGACCGGACGCCTCGCGCGTTCGCCTGACACGCGTTGCCCGACTGGCGGCGGAACAGTTGCGGCTGTTGCCGGGCGATGTCCGCCTGGTTGGCTGGACCGATGAGGATCTTCCCGGCATGTCGATCACTCCCCACGCGCCGCAGAACACGATGTACACGCTGGTCGTCGCGCATCTGGTGCGGGGAGCACTGGTTCCGCCGCGGCCCGATGCAAATGTCGCGGAAGACTTCTACGAACCGCCGCTTGAGGTCGACGCCGAAGGCAACCCGATCGAGCCGCCGCAGGAAGATACCGGCGTGGAAGTTCCTGAAGCGGCGCCTCAAGCGCCGCTGCCTCCCGCTCCGCCGGCCGGGGGCGATGCCGACCCTGCCGAACCTGCTGCTAACCCTGCCGAGAACAATGCCCCTCCGCCGACAAACGAGGGCGATCCGGCTGAGGCAAAACCAGCTGAAGAAAAGCCGACCGATGAAACGCCGGCTGGCCAGGATCCCCCAACGACTGATTCTCCCTGATCGCGTCACCCGTCCCTCGACCTCTGCCCCCCGGCCCCTCATGATCGAACTGATCGACTTCGGTAAGGATTACGGCGATTTTCGCGCGGTCGAGTGCCTCAATCTGAAGATTGGGGCCGGCGAGATGTTCGGCTTTATCGGCCCCAACGGCGCCGGCAAAAGCACGAGCATCCGCTTTCTGGCAACGCTGCTGAAGGCTAGCCGCGGCGAAGGAATCGTCAACGGCTACAGCGTCACCCAGAACCCGATGGCCGTACGCTACAGCGTCGGCTACATGCCCGATAACTTCGGCGTATACGACGGCATGAAAGTCTGGGAATTCCTCGACTTCTTCGCGGTCGCCTACAAGATCGGCAAAGGAAAGCGGAAGCAGGTGATCAGCGACGTGCTGGAGCTCTTGGATCTGGCGCACAAACGGGACGACTTCGTCAACGGCCTGTCGCGCGGGATGAAGCAGCGGCTCTGCATGGCCAAGACGCTGCTGCACGATCCGCCCGTATTGATTCTCGACGAACCGACGAGCGGCCTCGATCCGCGGGCCCGCATCGAGGTGAAGGCCCTGTTCAAAGAGCTGAAGCGGATGGGGAAGACGATCCTTATCTCCAGCCACATCCTCTCGGAACTGGCCGACTGCTGCACGTCGATCGGCATCATCGAGCGCGGACAGCTCCTGATGCACGGACCGATCGAGGATGTCTACCGCCGCATTCGCGGGCATCGCTCGGTGGAGGTCAAGTTCGTGAACAACATGGACGTCGGCCTCTCGGTGATCCGCAGCAACCCCCACACCCGGAGCGTCGTGGCCGACGTGAGCAGCTGCATGATCGAGCTCGATACCGACGACAAAGGGGTCTCGGAACTGCTCAACCAGCTGGTCTACAACAAGGTCGAACTGCGCAGCTTCGCCGAGAAAGACCCGTCGCTCGAAGACGTATTCATGATGGTGACGAAGGGGCTGGTGACGTAGCTTTCCTGGGGCGGCGAGGGCGCGGCGCGAATCGTCCCTCGCCGCAGACTGGCCAGCGGCCTACAATGCGAAGCAGTCCATCGCCCGCTTCGTCCCGCCCCCTGGAAATCCCCCCGCATGCACAGCCCCCCTCTGCCTGGGACGATCGGCGTGCTGGCCAGTGGCGGGCTCGACTCGTGCATTCTCGTGGGACATCTGCTTGAGCAAGGACGGTCGGTCCAGCCGTTCTACGTGCGGACCGGCGTAGTCTGGCAGGCTGCCGAGGAGTCGGGCATCCGGCGCTTCCTCGCCGCAATCGCCGCCGAGAAACTTGCCCCGCTGGTGACGCTCGAACTGCCGCTGGCGGATGTCTACGAGGGACACTGGAGCCTGACCGGCGCGGACACGCCCGGCGCCGATACGCCCGATGAAGCGGTGTACCTTCCCGGGCGCAACGCCCTGCTCCTGGTAAAAGCGGCGGTCTGGTGCCAGCGGTATGGCATTGGCGAACTGGCCATGGCTCCGCTGGGGTCGAGCCCGTTCGACGATGCCAGCGAGGCTTTCTTTCGCGAGTTTTCCTCGGCCCTGAATCGCGGCAGTCCGTCGCGGGTCTCGCTCCTGCGCCCCTTCGGCGAACTCCACAAGCGGCAAGTGATGCACCTGGGGCGCGAGCTGCCGCTGGAGCTGTCGTTCTCGTGCATCGCGCCCGTACGGGGCCGCGGCGACATTGACTTACACTGCGGCACGTGCAACAAGTGCGCCGAGCGGCGCGCTGCTTTCCGCGCGGCGGAACTGGAAGACCGCACCCTCTACGCCGACGCGATGCGCTAAATCGAGCCTCGCACGGACCGATTCTGGACACAACCGACCTCCCACCTCTGACTTCCGACCCCCGACCTGGCATGTTTCGCGTTTCCCGAGAAATCGACTTCTGCTACGGACACCGGCTGCTCAACTACGACGGCAAGTGCCGCTACCTGCATGGGCACAACGGCCGGGCGATCATCACGATTGAGTCGGCCAGGCTCGACGCGCGCGGCATGGTGATGGATTTCACCGACATCAAGCGGTTCGTCAGCTCGTGGATCGACGAGAACCTCGACCACCGGATGTTGCTTCATCGCGATGACCCCTACGTCAGCATCCTTCGGGATCAGGGCGAACCGCTGTTCCTGATGGACGAGAATCCCACGGCCGAGAATATCTCGAAGCTGATCTACGACTACGCGGCCAGCCGGGGCTTTCCGGTCGTCGAATGCCAGCTCTGGGAAACGCCGCACTGCTTCGCGACGTATCGGCCGAGCTAAGACCACGCTGCAAAGCCTGTTCACCACTCTGTGTCTCTGCGCCTCTGTGTGAGAATCTTGCCGAGGAAATTCTCACACGGAGGCACAGGGGCACAGAGACGGAGAATTGGCGGTCGGCGCGAAGATACTTGCCGTTTGCGGTGCAGACTCGGAAAGGATGGCCCAAGAGCTGTGCGCAGGGCATGCCTTTTGCCGGTTAAACGCAAAGTCGACGAGATGGGAGAGTCGCGGAGCGCCTAACCGTCCTCCTTGCGGCTCGGCGACACTCCGCGGCTTGGCGTGTTCCGGATTCTGCGCGGCGCTGCGTGAGCGGACTGGGCCTTTCTCCTGCGTGGACCTTCTCTCACTCGCTTGGCGGCGCAAATCCGCGGCGGACCGTGTGTTCGGTGATCGTCCGCGGCACGACGAACTGCAGCAGATAGTCGCGGCCCCCCGCCTTGCTGCCGATCCCCGAGAGCTTGAATCCGCCGAACGGCTGCCGATTCACGAGCGCCCCAGTGATCGCCCGGTTCAAGTACAGATTGCCCACCATGAACTCGCGCCGCGCCCGGTCGAGGCTGGCGGGACTCCGGCTGAAGATCCCCCCGGTGAGCGCGTAGTCGGTGTCGTTGGCGATCGCGAGCGCCTGGCTCAGATCCTTGGCCCGCATCACCGCCAGGACGGGGCCAAAAATCTCTTCTTGCGCGATCCGTGCGGTGGGGGGCACATCGGCAAAAATGTGCGGACCGATATACCAACCCTCGCTCGCCAGCGGTCCCGGATCGACTGTGAGGACAAGTCGTCCCTCTTGCTTGCCGAGTTCGATGTAGTCGTGAATCCGCCGGAACGACTCTTCGTCGATTACCGGGCCGACGCTCGTGCCGGGATCTTCCGCCGGGCCGAGTTTCAGGCTCTTGGTCGCGTCGATGAGCCGGGCCAGGAAGGCGTCGTACACGTCGTCCAGGACGATCGCCCGGCTGCAGGCCGAGCACTTCTGCCCTTGATAGCCAAAGGCGCTCTTCATCACGCCGACCACCGCTTCGTCGAGATCGGCATCGGCGTCGACGATGATCGCGTTCTTGCCGCCGAGCTCGGCGATCACCCGTTTGATTACTCGCGTGCCGCGGCGGGAAACTTCTGCCGCCGTGGCTTGAATGGCGAGCCCCACCGACCGCGAGCCGGTGAAGGCAATCAGCGCGACGTCCGGATGCTCGACGAGCGCCGCCCCGACGACTTCGCCTCGCCCTGGCAGGTAATTGAGCACACCGCGGGGCAAACCGACTTCTTCGAAGATTTCGCGCAAGAGGTCAGCGACCACCGACGACTGCTCAGCCGGTTTCATGACCACCGTATTGCCGGTGGCGAGCGCCGCCACGGTCATCCCCGTAAGAATGGCCAGCGGAAAGTTCCACGGCGCGATCACCGCGGCCACGCCCCGCGGCAGGTACTCAAATCGGTTTTCCTCGCCGGGCACGTCGACGCCGCCCGCCTCCTCGAGGCGAATCGCCTCCGCGGCGTAGAACTCGCAGAAGTCGATCGCCTCGTCGATGTCGCCGGTCGCCTCGCGCCATGGTTTTCCGCACTCGTACACTTCCCAGGCCGCCAGTTCAAACAGCCGCTCGCGCATCACGTCGGCTGCCTGGCGGAGGAACTCGGCCCGCTGGCGGGCGGAAAGTCGCGACCACGGGCCGAGGGCGGCCTTCGCAGCGGCGACCGCCTGGCTGGCATGATCCCGTGACGCGAGCGCGAATCGGCCGACGAGACGCGCCCGGTGCGACGGATCGTACGACTCGCCCCACTCGGGGGTCTCGATTGTCTGGCCGCCGATCACCTGGCCGCCGATCGACAGCGGACATTGGCGGCCGAACTGCTCGGCGACGGTCGCCAAGGCCGCCAGCATTTCGGCCCGTTGCTCGGGCTGTGCAAAGTCGACCGGGGGTTGATTCGCAAAGGGCATGCTTCCATTTCCTGGACTGTGCGACGCTTCCGCGGGGAGAACGGGCGCAAGGGACTCGGTAGATTCGCCCATCGGCGAACTCGGCGGGTCGATCGTAGCGATCAGGAGCTTCTCCGCCGGATTTTCGAGCAATTGCTCGATCGGCACCCCCTCGACAAAGCCAGCCCGCAGGAATGAATCGTTCGACGTGTTTTCGAGCAGTCGGCGTACGAGGTACGCCATGCCAGGAATCAAGTCGCCATACGGCATGTAGATCCGCAGGCGATGGCCTCGGTCGACGAGCGCCTGCTTCTCGGCGTCCGCCATGCCGTAGAGCATTTGCAGTTCGAGCGCCCCGCGCGGCAGCTCCAGAATCTGCGCCGTCGCAATCCCGTGGGCCAGCGAACGAAGGTTGTGCGAACCGAGTGCCGGTCTCAAGTGCTGAGTATTCGCCAAGGCAAATCGCGTGCAGGCCTCGAAGCAGGCGTCGCTCTGCCATTTCTTCTGGAAGACCGGGACGGGCCAGCCGTGCGCCTGGGCTTTGATCGTTTCGTAGTCCCAGTACGCTCCTTTCACGAGGCGGACCCACACCGGTGTGCCCCGCTGGGCCGCCCAATCGCGCAGGGCGACCAGGTCGGCCGGCGTCTCGCGCAGGTAGCACTGCAGAACGATCCCCACGTCGGTCCAGTCCGCAAACTCCGCCTCGGCCAGGATCGTCCGAAAAATATCGAGCGTGAGCGATTTCTTTTCGTACGACTCCATGTCGACGTTGATGAACGCCCCCAGGCGGCGGGCCGCGCGGAACAGCTCTCGCAGCCGGCGGCCGACGCGTTCGAGCGTCTCTTGGGGATCGATCGCATCGAACTGGCTGTCGAGCGCCGAGAGCTTGATCGACAGGTTAACGCGGGGGATGCCGCCGCGATGGTCGGTATCGATCAGTGGATCGGCCGGCCAGGTGCGGGCTACCGGCACGATCGCCTCGAGCAGATCGAGATACGCCCGAAAGTACTGCTCGGCCTCCCGCTCGCTGATGACCGCTTCGCCCAGAATATCGAGCGTAAACCCGCGGCGGCTTTCCCGTTCTCGCCGGGCGGCCGCCAGGACTTGCGGCAGGTTCTCGCCGGCGATGAATCGCTTGGCAAAGTCAGTCGCGCTCAGCCGGGCGGCACGAGCCACCGCCGCCCGCGTGAACGGCGCCCGCTGGGCGACTCCCAGGGCTACGCGGGCCGCCGCCGGCAGCCGATCCCGCACGTCTTCCAAGTACTCGTGTAGATGGCCGGTTACCGTTTCCGCCGTCTGCAGCATCGGCAGCACATCGACGAAGCGAAACAATTGCACCTTCAGCTGTTCGTCCTGCATCGACCAGGCGAGCAGCCGGTCGTCCCACCACCGCCGCTGCCAGACGTGCGGTTTCGATTCGCGCCGCTGGGCGAACAGCTCGCGGCCGATCGTCTGGGTCAGCACCTCAATCGCCGACCGCTGCGCGGGGGACAGATGCTCGTCGCCGATCGAGAACAACGAATGCGAAGTGGTCACGTGCGCTCGCGGATCGAGGTGTGCATCAAGGAATGGCGCGAAGTCCGGCGTCCCCCAAGCGGAGGACTCTCGATGGAGAAAGCCCGGCGCAAAGAAATTATACCGCTGCGCGCTTGGCAAGCTGCAAGCACGTGATGGGCGCCTGATGTCAGACTATTTTCGCAGGAAATGTTACAAGCTGTGCGATATCGCCCGCTGCCAACCTGCCTCCAGCGGCGCCGTTGCCAGCAGTGTGCGAAATCGGGCAGACGGAAACTCTCTCCCCGCGACAATCGCCAAAGTCACGCGAGACAAGAGCCCCGGCGGTCCGATAAGTGGGTTTCGGCGCGCGATCCGC
>JALORD010000618.1 GCA_025459145.1 Pirellulaceae bacterium
ACAGCTTGCCGAGAACACGCTCGTCATCTTCACCAGCGACAACGGCCCCTGGCTCCCGCAACTCGAACAAGGAGGCTCGGCCGGGCTGCTCAAGGAAGGGAAGGGCTCGACCTGGGAAGGGGGGATGCGCGAGCCGGCGATCGCCTGGCGGCCCGGCAAGGTTCCGGCCGGCGTCGTGTCGCAAGAACTGGCGAGCACGCTCGATCTGCTGCCGACGCTCTGTGCCCAGGCCGGCGCTCCGCTGCCCGAGAATCGCCCACTCGATGGCTACGACATCACGCCCGCACTCGCCGGTGGCAAGAGCCCGCGCGACGAGATGTTCTACTACCGCGGCTACGATCTAATGGCCGTCCGCCAGGGCAAGTGGAAAGTCCACTTCCAAACGCAGAACGGCTACGGACAGCCGCAGCCCGAGCAGCACGATCCGCCGCTCGTGTTCGACCTGCTCGCCGATCCGAGCGAGAAGTACAATCTGGCGGCGAAGGAACCGGAGGTGATCGCCGCCGTGCAGAAACTGGTTGCGGAGCATCGGGAGTCGATGAAGCCGGCTGAGTCACAGTTGGAACTGTAGACTGCTTCGCTCGATCAGCGAAGCGCACAACGAATACCCCCGGACATTTCATGCAAGTCGGCTGGCTCCTCGATGGTGACCTTCTCGGCGACCATCGCGACGAGTACTTGGAAGCCATTGACGAGTTGGGCCACACGGCGAGACTGGTTGGCGCTCCCGATCCGCCCTATCGCTGGGACGACGTGAGAAGTTCGTATCGCGATGCTTTCCCGCGCGGCGCGTGCGTTGTCGTTCACGCTGATATCGATCTGGCGACGCGCGTCCGTCGCGACCAGTTGTGGACCCCTGGCGCGTTCTGCACTGTCGAACATTTCTTCTGGTCGCATTACGCCTGCCACTTGGGCAAGTACTTGCTCAATCGCGAGTACATGATGATCCCATTTGGCGAATTGGCTCGGTGCGAGGAGTTTTTGTTTCGCACGATGGGACGTGCTGATCGGCTGTTCCTTCGTCCCGACAGTCCACTCAAGACGTTTACCGGCCAATGCGCGACTCGCGGGACTTTTGCCGCAGACCTCGAATTCATGAGCTTCTACGAATTCCCGGCCAGCTCGCTCGTGGTGGTCAGCCCTCCGCAGGAAATCGCCGTCGAGTGGCGGTTCGTCGTTGCTGGCAAAAGCGTTGTTGCCGGAAGTCAGTACAAGCGAGATGGCATGCCGGCGGTTTCGACCACCGTCGACGCTCGCGCCCACTCGCTGGCACAAACAATCGCCGCCGAGTCCTTTGAACCCGATCCCGTGTGGATCATAGACATTTGCCAGACCACGGACGGCGCTTTCCACCTGCTTGAGATCGGGGCCTTCAGTTTTGCCGATCTGTATGCCTGCGACCGAAGAGTCGTCGTCCGCGAGGTGTCGCAAGCTGCGGTCGAGTTGTGGCAGCAAGCGAACCCTTGATCCGCGCTCGTCCCCAAACGACCGCAAGCCCGACCTGTTGGCCGGGCTTGCGAGTGTCAGGTGCTTTTCGAAGTCGTGTGGATGCAGCTCCCGCTGCCTACCACATGAATTCGAGGCCGACGTTCCAGCCGTGGTAGAACACGTTGCCGTTGTCGTTGATGCTGGCCGTGCGAACGACTCCCGGCGGAGGGGCGAAGCTCGGCGGCGGAACCGGGTTGAAGTTCTCGCCCGCCAGGGCGACCCCGTCGACGAACAGGAACTGATAACCGGTCCGCAGCGTCCACTGATAGTTGATCCGATAGGTCAGCATCAGGTCGGCCTGTCCCACGAAGGCTACGTCGTTGGCCGTGATCTCTTCGACGAAGGGCAGAGCTCCCGTGTTGACGGCGATCGTGTTGTCCAGAGCCATGTGATTGTGGTACACGCCCGCCTTCAGTTCGCCCCCCACTCGCAGGCCCGGCAGCACGCAGACCCACAGGTCGCCGCCGACCTGAGCACCGACCAGGTTGTTGTGCACGTTGATGTTGGTCAACGAGACCGGCGTGAAATCGTCCGGCGGCAGCCCGGCGTTGGCCGGCGACTGCGTGAAGTAGTTGAAGTCTTCGTCAAGCTTGAAGTACCGCACACCGGCCAGCCACGATCCCTGATACCGGCAATTCGGCGCCATGCACCGCTGGCGGAAGTTCACCTCGAAGCTGTCGAAGCTCGATTCGTAATCGATGTACTGGAGGTCGCTGGCGTCGGTCTCCACATACCCATTGAGTGGGTTCAGGCCGAATTCGCTATATGCAGAGTACAGAGAGTCGTTGCCGGTCGCCGTGGCTCGTGCATCCCAGTAGAACAGCCCGAAGTAGGTGAACTCGACGCTGCTGCCGGGGCCAAACTGAAACATGGCCGAGAAGCGGAAGCTCGATTCCTCGGCAAAGTCGACGTCGTCGAGGCTCAGCGCGATCGGTCCATTCACGCCGTCGGAAGCAAAGTTGACATTTCGCCCGGCGTTCTCGCGCCGCAGCCGCATGAAGTCAACCGCAAAGTCGTACCAGCGAACCGCTGCACAGCCGCCGTCGGGATAGGGAGCCACCAGGCCGAACACGTCGCCCAGGAGACCGTTCCCCAGGCCGCCCGAGCCGCGGCCGCACGCATCGCAGCCCATGCCGCCGCAGTAACCGCAGTTCCCCATCAGGCCGGGGTCGCCCATGTGCATGCCGCCGCCCATCATCGGGCCGCCCATCATGCTGGGGTCGCCCCCCATCAGGGCCTGCGGACCCATGCCGCCGGCATCGGGCGGAGCCACCGGCGCCGCGCCGTAGCTCCCGTTCACATCCGGCAAGAGTCCCGGCTGTCCCGGTCCCGCCATGTAGCCAGCCGGCATGGCGGGCGCATACCCTGCTGGCATGTATCCCGGCGGCATCCCGCCGGGGCCATAGCCTTGT
>JALORD010000619.1 GCA_025459145.1 Pirellulaceae bacterium
GCCGTTGGTATCGGCATAGCGAGCCAGATCCAACCAGCGGCGCGCCCAGCGTTCGCCGTAGTGGGTCGATTTGAGCAGCCGATCGACGAGCGCCTCGTAGGCCTTCGGCGAATCGTCGTTCACAAACGCATCGGCCTCGGTCGGCGTCGGCGGAATGCCGACAAGATCGAGATAGACCCGCCGGACGAGCGTGTACTTGTCCGCGGCGGGCGACGGGGCGAGGCCCGCAGCCTCCATCCGGGCCAATGTGAAATGGTCGATCGGGTTCCGCGGCCAATCGGTCTGTTTCACCGCGGGGAGCGGACCCTGCTTCGGACGCAAGAATGCCCAGTGCGGCGCGTACTCGGCCCCCGCGGCAATCCACTTTTGCAGCATCTCTTTCTGAGCGGCCGACAGCGGCTTGTTGGCGGCCGGTGAATCCGGCTTACCAGTTCGCTCGCGGCGGGCTTGCCCGGCACAATCGCCGTCGTACCCGATTCGAGCTCGCCGATCGCCGCCTCGCGCACGTCTAGCCGCAGGCCGGCTTCGCGGGTCTTTTCGTCGGGCCCGTGGCACTTGAAGCAGTGGGCCGACAAAATCGGACGGACATCCCGATTGAAATCCGGTGGCTCGGCCCCCGACAATGGTCCACGAAGGACCACCACCAGACAGCACGCGCCCAGCCACCAAATTGTTGCATAACGGATCATCGTTTCCCTCCCAGCCATCATTCTACTTCATCCGGCCCACGCGCGCAACGCGACCCAGCTCTTCGTGCGCTCCATCAAACGGGCAACCACGCCGACCATCAACGGAGACTCGCCATGCGGAGAATAATTGGCATGTTGGCCGCATTTGTGATGCTGGGCTCGCTGGCGCATGCCCAAACGCCGGCCGATCCGCAGCGGGAGGAGATCGTCGCGGCGCTCGAGAAACTGTCGGCTCGCCTGACGGCCGATCCCGCGCGGGACGAGTTGCGGGGCATGCTCGGACGCGCGCTCCGCGAGCAAATCGTTGCCGCCAACCAGCGCAGCTCTGCCGAGTGGCAAGCAGTCGACAGTCGCGAGGCTTGGGAGCGCTTTCGATCGGAAAAACTCCGCCTGCTCCGCAAGTCGCTCGGCACCTTTCCCCCGCGGCCTACTTCACAGCCCAGCCCGCCGAAGCTGCTCGTCACGCGGGAGATCGCCGGCGAGGGGTTCAGGATCAAGAATCTCGTGTACCAGTCGCGGCCGGGACTCGTCGTAACGGCGAATCTCTATGTGCCGGACCCCGTGCCTAAGGAAGCCACCGCTGCGGCCCCCGGAATCCTCCTTTCGCACAGCCACCACAATCCCAAGCACGAGGGGGAGCTGCAGGACATGGGGATGACCTGGGCGCGGGCCGGCTGTTACGTCCTCGTCCCCGATCACCTGGGGCACGGCGAGCGGCGGCAGCATCCATTCGCCACGGCTGCCGACTACAGCGGCTCGTTCCAGGTCGGCCGGCAAGACTACAACTTCCGCTACGACACGAGCCTGCAGCTCTATCTCGCGGGCGAAAGCCTGATGGGCTGGATGGTGCACGACCTGATGACCGGCGTCGATGTGCTGCTCGCCCAGCCGGGGATCGATCCCGCGCGGATCGCGCTCTTGGGGGCCGTCGCGGGGGGCGGCGACCCGGCGGGAGTGACCGCCGCGCTCGACGAGCGGATCACGTGCGTCGTGCCGTTCAATTTTGGCGGTCCGCAGCCCGAGAACCGTTATCCACTGCCCGAAGATGCCGAGACGAGCTTCAACTATGCGGGCGGCGGCAGCTGGGAATCGACCCGCAATTTGCGCAACTCCGCGGCGGACGGCTTTCTCCCCTGGGTGATCGTCGGGAGCGTCGCCCCGCGCAAGCTGATCCACGCCCACGAGTTTAGTTGGGATCAGGAACACGATCCCGTTTGGAAGCGGTACCAGAAGATCTGGGAGTTTTATGGTGCCGCGGACAATCTGGCCTTCACCCACGGGTTTGGCACGATTCAGAACACCCGAGACCCGGCGTCGCACTGCAATAACATCGGCCCGGAACACCGCCGCCGGATTCACGAGGCGTTTCGCCGCTGGCTCGCGATCGATGTCGGACCCGAAGACGAGTATCAGAAACGCCGCCCGCGCGAGGAGTTGACCTGCCTGACCGATGCGGCTCGCGAGGAGTTCCAGCCGTTGCCGCTTCACGAGCTATTGGCAAAGCAGGCCGATCAGCAACTGGCAGCGCTTCGCCAGACGAATGAGTCTGTCGCCGCGGGCGATCGCCGTGAGCAACTTCGCACATCCTGGACCCGCCTCTTGGGCAAGACCGATGTTCCCGCGGGCTGCACGGTGCGGGCTGGCTCCAAACAAGTCGAACAGTTCGGCCCCCTCACCGTGACGCGCGAGTTGCTCGAAACCGACCCCGGCATTGTGGTGCCGATCCTCACGCTTTCGGCCACGCGGCACGACGGCCAGCCGCGGCGGTGGCGGCCCGTCGTCCTCGGTTTTGCCACCGATGGGATCGAGCCGATTCTCAAGCGGCGGTCGGCGGACCTGGCGAGCGGTCTGGCCACAGAAATCCTGATCGTGCTCGTCGAGCCGCGCGGGACCGGAGCGACCAGCCCCGGGAGCGGCCGGGGCCAGCAGAGCGCCGCGGCGGCTCATTCGGCCACGTCGCTGATGCTCGGCGATCCGCTGCTGGCGGGGCAACTGCGCGATCTCCGCGCGGCCTGGCGGCATATTCAAGAGCGCGACGATGTCCGCCAGGAGGGGCTCATCGTCGCCGGCGGAACGGGCGCTGCGCCACTGGCGGCCGATGCGCCGTTTGCCTATCCCCGGCGAATCGACCGGCCCGCCGAAGCGGAGCCGACGGGGGCTTTGCTGGCTCTGCTCCTGGGACTGTACGAGGACGTGGGCGCGATCAACGCCCGGCTGGGACTCGTGTCGTATCGCTCGGTGCTGGACAGCCCCTTCGTGCAGATTCCCCACGAGGCTGCGATTCCGGGAGTGTTTGCCGGCGGCGATCTGGCCGCACTCGTCGCCGCGTGGACGCTCGCGGCGCACGGGGACTACAATCGGGCGAGTTCGACACGCATTTTCTCCTGACATCCTCTCCCCACTTCGACGAGACGCCTCATGACCCGCACCGTTTCTTCCGCCGCGTGGCTGCTGCTGGGCCTGGCCGGCCTCATTGTTCCGTCCGCCAGCGGGCAGGAAGCTGCCGCAAAAGAGGACGCGAAGGAGCCGGCGGCCGACGCAGGCGAATGGATTCAGCTCTTCAACGGCAAGAACCTCGACGGCTGGACCCCCAAGATTCGCTACAGCCCGGCGGGCGAGAACTACGGCAATACGTTCCGCGTCGAGGATGGCGTCCTGAAAGTGGCCTACGACAAATACGACAAATTCGGCGAGCGGTTTGGCCACCTGTTCTACAACGAGCCGTTCTCGAACTACATCCTGCGGGTCGAGTACCGGTTTGTCGGCGAGCAGTGCCCCGGCGGCCCGGGCTGGGCGATTCGCAATAGCGGCGCGATGCTGCACGGCGAAAGCCCCGCCACGATGGCGGTCGACCAGGACTTCCCCGCCTCAATCGAAGTGCAGTTTCTCGGCGGCTCAGGGAGCGGCAAGCGGACGACCTGCAATCTGTGCACGCCCGGCACCAACGTCGTGATGAACGGCAAGCTGATTACGCAGCACTGCACAAGCTCGACTTCCGAGACTTACCACGGCGACCAGTGGGTCACGGCCGAAATCGAAGTCCGCGGCAACAAGGTGATGCGCCACAAGATCGATGGCAAAACCGTCCTCGAATACAACGAACCGCAACTCGACGAACGGGACGCCCACGCCAAAGAACTGGCCGCGAAGGCCGGCACCAAACAACTCAGCGGCGGCACGATCTCCCTCCAATCCGAAAGCCACCCGATCGAGTTCCGGAAGGTGGAGCTGAAGAAGCTGGCGGAGTAGAGGTTGGGCGGAAGTGGCGTTTGAGGCTACGCACCTTATTACGGCTTTGCGGCTGTCTTACTGGCAAGCCGCATTGCCCGTGGTTCGCTGGCGCGACCCGCAGCCACCCTTCACTAAATCAATCTGGGCGAGAGAATCGAATGCCGCGCCCCAAGTTCACTGTTCGTGATATTTTGTGGCTCACGCTTTTTGCCGCGACGGCATTTGGTTGGTTTGTCGATCGCGGCAGAATTGCCAAGCGGTTACGCACCTGTGAACTCAAGTGTTCGTGGACAGCGTGTGGCGTATATTTGCCAGCTATCGAGCAGTACCTATCGGAGGAAGGGTTTGAGGTGAAATGGGATGGTGAAGCGTTCACAATTCATTCACCTAACACCGGTCGAACGTTCCTGATTCACGGTCCGGAAGTTGATTGATGGCACCATCGTTGCTTGCCTTCAGTCATGTAAGGGCGCGGGCGGGTGGCTATGAAGCGCGACAGCGAACAAAGCCACCCGTCCTCATTTGTTCTCCCTAGAGGGCGTCATTCTCTGATTGCCCCCGTAGCTCGTTGAAGCACTTGATTGTGCAATCTACTCCGCCTTCGTCAAACCATCCGGATTCTTGTAATACCGCAATGGAAGCAGAGGCATAGAAAGGATATCTGCGATCGTTGTCGGAGAAGAGCGCGCGAGCCGCCGCATAGTGGGAAGCCGACTTGAATTGCACAGAAGGCCCCTGTTCCCAGATCTCATCGGCAACGGCAATCATCTCCTCCGAGTTTTGGCATGCTTCAATTCGGGAGAGTGACGTACAAACGGCGTCCATGCATTCGCGTGGATTGTTAGTGGATTGGCAGTATGCTCGCAGTACCGCAAGCGATAAATCGAGCGCGCGACCTGGCGACTCTCCTTCCAGCGCGACGACGAGCGGAGAGACCCACAGCAGCTGACCTTCCCATCGCAGTTTCAATGCTTTGTGCACCGGATCGAGATCGATCATGGGGGTGAGCCAAAGGGTTCTTTAATTCTAGACGACGCGTCTGGGATTGATTATCCTCGCCAGGATGAGCCGTCACAACCGCTTGCCGCGTCGCCGCGATTGGCAGTAGCGGGCGTGGTGAACCGCGCCGGGCAACAACCTGAACCTGCCTCCTCTCCATGAGCGAACCCTCTAGCAGCGCCTCGAACCCCGAGGAAACGAGCGATCTCGCCAGTTCCGACGCGCACGGCGAAGCCAGTCACTCCGAGGCCAGGCAGCCCCTGAGCGGGATGGAGATCAACCTGGGGGATTTCACGCGCACGCAAGGGCTGATGAAGTCGCTGCGGCTCACGCTCCACAACCAGATCGTGGTGACCGTGGAAGAAATCGCCAGCGGCGTCGGCGAGGCGGGGCGAAAGTTCAAGATGGGCGATCTGGAGCAGGCCCATCAGGAGATCACCCGGCTGTATGCCTCGTTCGGCCAGAAGACGAGCCAGTGGGACAGCCGGGCCCGCAGCCTCGAACAGCAAATGCGGCAGCAGGCGTCGAAGAATCCGAAGTCGGTCTCGCTCGACGCCCTGAACCGGATGAAGTCGGAACAAGTTGCGGTCCGCACGCGCATCTCCACGGCGGAGGTGCATTTTCGCCGGCTGCATCAGGGGCTGATGCAGGCGTGCGTCAACCTCCTGAGCCAGCCTGTCCCGGCAAAGCGTGCGACATTTCTGGACGAGTTCGCGGCCGCGCCTGCGGCGGACCGGCCAGCCCTGGTCCGGGAGCACTTCACCGGCTGCACGAACTGGGGGCAGTCGTCGTGACGGAAGATCTCGCGACGGGGAGCCACAGCGAGATGAAGATCGGCCAGTTCGTGAAACGGGCGCAAGCCGGCGCCTGGCTGGTGGATCGGTCGTCGCTGGACGCGGGAGAGGGTTAGGGAGCTCAAACTCGGTTTGTTCAGTAGTGAACAGGTCTTACGAATCGTGACCAGACTAGTCACGG
>JALORD010000166.1 GCA_025459145.1 Pirellulaceae bacterium
AATTCTGCGAGGGCCCGAGGCGTTCCGCACTGCGGTCTTCGAGCCGTTTGTGTCGGCGTTTCCCGATCTGCATGTGGCGGTGGCAGGCGTCGTCGAACAGGGAGACGATGTGGTCGTCCGCTGGACGGCGACCGGCACGCATACTGGGCCGGGCCTCGGGCTCACCGCCAGTGGCCGGCCCATCAACGTCCGCGGCATGACCTGGATCCGCTTTGCGGACGGCAAATTCGTCGAAGGCTGGGACTGTTGGAATGTCCGCGAGATGTTCGAGTCGCTGAAGTAGAATTTTTCGATGGACTACAACGCCTGGGCAGACCGAGTGGTCGCATTCTGCAAGGAAGCCCGTGAACGTCTCCCCAATTGCACGTTAGCTCGCAATTCAACGACTTTTTCGATAGTTCGACGAGCGTAGCTCCCTCGCTGTACTGTGGCAATTGAGAATCCGCTGTTCGAGTTCCGCGAGCAGATCCTCGTCGCTCATCGCGGCAACTTCGTCGGGCTTGATCGCCGGACCGACGACGACCGCCAGCCGTGAAAGCCGCGGGAATTTGCTCGTGCGTGGCCAAGCCTGATACGCCCCGTCGATGCCCACTGGCACGAGCGGCACCTTGCTCCGGCGAGCAACGGCAATGAATCCGGGCTTGAGCGGTGCGACTTCGCCGTCGTGGGTGCGAGTCCCCTCGGGAAAAATGAGGACCAGTTCCCCGGCCTTCAGTCGCTTGAGCGTTTCCTTGAGGCCCGCGAGTCCTCCGCCTTCGCGGTCGATCGGAATCGCATCGAGAAAGGCAATCAACTGCTTGAGCCCCGGCACGCGAAAGAGCGAATCGCGGGCGAGGTAATTCATCCGCCGGTCGCAGGTAAGTCCCACCAGCGGCGGATCGAAGAAGCTTTGATGGTTCGCGCAGACAAGCCCTCCGCCTTCCGTAGGCCAGTGCTCGCGTCCCGCCACACGGAGGCCGAACACGAGCACCCCGACTAGGCGCGCCAGCACTCGAAGTGCGTTATAGCCGAGGCGCTGGAAGAGCGAGCGAGGCATGAAGCGACGGAGGCCGGAGGTTGGAAGTCGGTGAAATGACGAATGTCGAAAATCAAATGTCGACGGAAGATCGAAGGTCGAAGTACGAATGGCTGTCGTGCTGCATGACGGCTGTCAGGGGAGTTTTCGTTACTGGGGATTCGTCATTCCTTCGACATTCGACATTTGTTCTTCGACCTTCGGCATTTTCTCCCGCACGATCTTCTCGAGCCGATCGATCACTTCGTCGGGCCCGAGCCCGTCGGTCCAGACTTCGAAGATCCCTTCACCGCGCGCGGCCAACTCCGCATGTCGCCTGCGGGCTCGCTCTTCCGGCGAGGCCGTCAGAAAAATCTTGCATTCGGCCTGCGGAAACGCCACGGTTCCCTGGTCACGACCTTCGGTCACTGTGTCCCTGGAACCAGCGATCTGCCGCTGAAGTTTCACGAGACGTCGGCGGACAGCGAGATTGTCGGCAGCCAAATAGACCGCCGCCGAAACGTCGCTTGTGCGGATGGCGGCCGAAACGTCCTCGCCATTCAAGATTGTCCGTTCATGAGCCAGATCGATCGCGAGCGTCTCGGCCAGGGCCGCAATCTGCGGCGCATCGCAATCGCCCAGTCCGGCCCGCAGCGCCGCCAAAGTCACGGCGCGGTACATTGCTCCTGTATCGAGAAACTGAAATCCTATTCGCTCGGCCAACCGGCGGGCGATACTACTTTTGCCGGCACCGGCGGGGCCGTCGATCGTGACGATCATCGATCACAGGGCGGTTAGGGAGCGAGCATCGTCAATAAACGACGAAGCGACGTTCGACCAGCTCGAACGCCGCTCGCTTAGCCTAATCGCTTCGAATGCCGCGGTGTAGCACGGTAGTGCCAGACCGCTGCAATCTACGCCGCTGGGTCCGGATACCGGAACACCTGCCCCTCGTAGTTCCGCAGGAGCACGTCGTCTCCATCGCGGCCGACGAGGTAGTTCGGCTGCAAGGGAATCTTACCGCCGCCGCCAGGCGCGTCGATCACGTACGTGGGAACCGCGTAGCCCGTCGTGTGGCCCCGCATTCCTTCGATGATCTCCAGACCCTTGGCGACGCTCGTCCGAAAGTGGGCCGAGCCGCTGATCGGATCGCACTGGTAGATGTAGTACGGGCGAACCCGCATCATCAACAGGCGATGGACCAGGTCGGTCATCACCGGCACGCTATCGTTTACTCCCTTGAGAAGCACCGTCTGCGAACCGAGCGGTATCCCCGCGTCGGCCAGCCGATTGCAGGCGATCGCTGACTCCGGTGTGCACTCATCCGGATGCAGGAAGTGCACGCTCATCCATAGCGGATGATACTTCCGCAGCACCTTGATGAGCGCCGGCGTGATCCGCTGCGGCAGGACCGCAGGCATCTTGGTGCCGATTCGCACAAATTCGATGTGCGGGATCGAACGCAGGTTGCTCAGGATCCAGTCGAGCTTATCCTCGGCCAGGGCGAGCGGATCGCCGCCGCTGATCAGGACGTCGCGCACGCTCGGCGTATTGCGCAGGTAGTCGAACGCCTTCTGGAGCCGAGCTTCGCTCGGCATGATCTCGCCATGCCCGACAACCCGCGAACGGGTGCAGTACCGGCAGTAGGTGCTGCAGAAGTCGAGCGCGAGGAGCAGCACGCGGTCCGGATACCGATGGACGAGCCCCGGCGTCGGGCTGTGACCGTCCTCACCCAGCGGATCATCGGCCTCGCCCGGCGTCCGCAGGAACTCGCCCGTTACCGGCACGACCGTCCGCCGCAAGGGCTGCTGCGGATTGTCCCGATCGAGCAGACTCATGTAGTACGGCGTTATCCCGACGGGGAGCATCGATTCCCCTTTGATCAGGGCCTCGCGCTCGTCGTCCGAAAGAACCAGCATCCGCTCGAGCTGGTCGAGCTTGCGGATCCGGTGCCGCGACTGCCACCGCCAGTCGTTCCAGTCGGCATCTTTGACGTCGGGGAAAAACCGCCGACGAAACGCCCTGGTCCGAGTGTTGGCCCGGATTCGACGCGTCGATGCTCCCGGCAGCCGTGTGGGCGGCGGGGGCGTCTCCGGTGCGAGGGGGACCGACTCAATGGTCGGCAAGGTTAATACTGATGCGGAAGACGAAGATGTTGAAAAAGGACTACCCGGAGGCTCTTCCAGTTCCACCGTGGCGACCGACTGCTCGATGTCCGAGCTGTTCATAAAGGGGGAATCCCCAGGAGCCAAACTGCGCAACCGACATGGCGACGGTCTCCTTGACGGGCCATGGGCGATCGCCAACACAGCGATCGGAAGCGCGGGGTGGGTGCGTTTTTGCGGCCAGAGGGGCCCAGAAGCGAGACGGCGACGACACTGCCGAACCGGGCGATCTTGGCCCAGTCATCCGCGGACAGCATTCGCTTGAACCGTCCATCCCAGTTTTCCCACGCGACGTGCGCGAAAAGATTGACGGAGAATTAAACGGTTCGCCGAATCTGCTGTCAATGGTTAATCTTTTCAGATTTTGCCGCTTGAATTGCCGTATCGCAATGGCAGTGTAGCGAAACAGATCACTTCCTTGGCCGCAGAGGCGTTCCGGCGGCCCAATACCGCGAGAAAATGATGTCCCACCGTGCCGCCGCCCGCCGCGTTGTGAACCTTCTCGAGCGGACCGGGCTGAAACTGGCCGTCGCCGAAAGCTGCACGGGGGGCCTGGTCAGCGGGGCCCTGACTGCAATTCCGGGCGTTTCCGCCGTGCACTGCGGTGGTGTGATCACCTACCGAAACGAAACCAAGTCCGCATATCTTGGCATTCCGGCCTCCCTGCTTCGCCGGCCGGGGCCCGTCAGCCCGGAGGTCGCGGAGCGGATGGTGATGGGAGTCCTCCAGAAGACACCCGAGGCCGGGATCGGAGTCAGCGTCACGGGCCACCTGGGACCCGATGCTCCGGCTGATCTGGACGGCCGGGTCTATGTGGCGATTGCCGAACGCAGGCCTCGCCGCGCTGTCTGCCACGAACTGACTTGCGCGGCCATCGAGGGCCGGACTGGCCGTCAAAACTGGGTCGTCGGCCAGGTGCTTAAGATCCTGGGGGAGCACCTTGAATTGCATTCGAATCAAGCAGGGTAGCCGCCCAAAGAACTACAGCGAAAAGTCCGCTTTCGATGTTCCTCCCGCGGGTACGACGAACGTCTGCGAGCCGTTGCGCCAGCGGCGGGGTACACGTTCACCAGTCGGCAACTTGGCGTCGTTGGCCGACGAATCGGCGGTCGTAATCGTCACGCGGTGCTCGCCGGCGATCGCACCCGGAAGTCGCGGCTCGATCAGCGTCAGCGAGTATCTGCCATCGGCGTCGGTCCGTCCCACGGAACCAGTTGCCCGTCCCTGCTGGGTGGTATCCACGGGTTGCATGGTTACGACCGCCCCGGCTAGCGGCTCTCCGCCGAGCGTCACCCGCCCAGAGACGGCCACGATGTCACTTTCGGCTGAATAGCATCCCGCCAGCCCCAAAAGCCCCAGTAGCCCGACACAGCAAAACGCGCTTCGGCGAATCGAGTCCACCATGGCGATTAGGACGAATGCCATCAGGGCAACAGGTCCGATTCCCCGCCGGCAATCGTAGCCGCCCCCGCCAGCACATTCATGTCGACCGTCTGGCTGACCGAACGGACCGAGCCGTCGCCCAAGAGAAACTGCACTACGCCGGGATGAAAGCTTCCCCAGCCGCGGCTGCAGGACTGCAGCCCGCCGAGGCCGCCGATTGCCGCACAGCGGTCAAAATCGTTGAGAAGCGTCCGCGATTCAGGCACGACGTCCGACTTGTTGTACGAAGCGTAAGAGTACGCCCAGAACGTCCGTCGCCGCAAGCGACTCTGCGTCCCGTACTCTCCTACGAGCAGCGTATTCGAACTGCCGTCCCGGATCGTGTTGAACCGTTCGCACGACAAGCGGCCGTCGACCACGTGCAACACGCCCTTCCAATTGGCGGGGAGCGTTGTGTACTGCGGATAGTTATCCCACCAACCAGAGCCATCGCTGCGGCCACCAACGCCACGATACGAGCCCGGCATATACAAGAGCCTGAGGGAATTGGCAGGCCCCGATTCGGGCCGCTCAAGTTGCCTCGTTCCGGGCTCGGAGGGGCAGGCATACACCGGCACGAACTGCGTACGGACAAATTCGTTGGCAAACGACTCGTTCGTTTCCTGGTGGTAGTACTGTTCGTGCAACGGACCCTGTTCGAGATAGGGGAGGAGCGAGATCGTCCACGACGTGTAGCTCTCGTCCGAGCAGCACGATCCGAAGAAGATGCTTCCAGGCGGGAAAGCTCCTTGCGAATCGTGATAGTTGTGTAGCCCAATGCCGATCTGCCGCAAATGGCTGCTGCATTCGGCCCGCCGCGCCGCTTCGCGGGCTGCCTGCACCGCCGGCATTAACAGGGCCACCAGGATCCCAATGATCGCGATCACCACCAGCAGCTCTACCAAGGTAAAGCCGAGGCGAATCGGTCTAAGGGAGGATCGCTGCATGGCCAGGAGGACGAGATCGTCGGGAAGGTAGCAAAAGACGACCGGAGGGAAGCTTCAACCTACTGCCCACCAATCCGGCGGGCAAGCGGCACCCTCTCCAACATAAAACGGCTACGACCGGAGTTTGGTTCCACCGATCCAACCAGAATTTCCCGAATTTATGGCCCTGCGCTTGTTTCTTTGGAGTTTATCAAGTTGATTAGAGGTATCTCCGGCTTCGCTCGCCAAAATGCCAGTCATTAACCGCATTTTAAACGAACAAGACCCCCTCCAATTCGTCCGCGAAACGCCGCAAATTACCACCCTGGCCATGCGCTATCCCTCCCGAACGCAATTCCCGAAACGGCAGCCGTGGGGCTTCACGCTCGTCGAACTGCTCGTAGTGATTGCGATTATCGGGATTCTCGTTGCGTTGCTCCTGCCGGCCGTGCAGGCGGCACGCGAAGCAGCCCGGCGAATCAAGTGTCAGAACAATCTCAAGCAGCTCGGGCTTGCCGTCCAGAACTACCACGACACGCTCCTCGCCTTTCCCGCTTCTGGCATCGTCGACACGACTATTCCCACCTACGAATCGAAATCGGGAACGATGATCAGTTGGCTGGTCCTGGTCCTGCCTTATATGGAGCAGCAGACGCTGCACAGCCAGTTCGATTTCGGGGCCAGCGTCCTGGCTCAGCCCGCGACCAATCCGCAAGAGGTGCAGCTCGATACGCTGCTCTGCCCCAGCGACGGAGCGAAAGGACGCTACTTTCAGCACGCCACGCACACGAACAATCGCCGCTTAGGCAAAGGGAACTACGTTGCCTGGGTGAGTCCGTACCATGTTGAGTACCAACCAAGATTTCGCGGCGCGCTCACGTCCCATCGGGCGCAAACGATGGCCGCGATTCAGGTCGAAGGTTCGTCGAACACGCTGATGCTAAGCGAAGTGCTCACTCGCGATGAACTTTCCGACCAGCGAGGGGCGTGGGCCATCGGCTGGAACGGCTCTTCGCAGATCGCCTTCGATCTGCACGATCGCCATGGGTTTTCTTCGGGGAGTGGCGGTTACTCGCCCGACCTGGCGGGATTGCCCGCATCGCATCCACCGAACAATCAGGGGACCAACGTCGATCAGCTTTACGACTGCGAGAACGCCGCGGGCGCCCAAGTCCTTCGCATGCCTTGCGGCAACTGGGTCGCCGGTACGGGGGCCGAGTATTTCAGCGCCGCTCCGCGCAGCCGACATCCGGGCGGCGTGCTGGCCTGTTATGCCGACGGCCATGTCGCCTTCCTTCCCGATTCCGTCGATCGCCTGACGATGGCTTACCTGATCAGCATCGAAGACGGCAATGCTGTGAGCCCGCCGTAGCCTATGCGGTGGCCGCAGCAGCCAACCTGGCAGCACTCGCTCCCTCAATTTTGAATCGACCCGCACACCCATGAAACCAGCGATCTGGTCGGTCCCGGCGATAATCATGGGCCTGGTCGTGGCCTTTTTAGGACCGGTGGTTATTGGTTGGATAGTGCCGGTTGAATCGATGTGGAGCGAAGCCGACGCGGTCGCGAAGAGCCAGGCGGCCGCAGATCTCCATGCCGCATTGCACGATCACGCAAGTCACAACCACGCCGCGCACGGTAGCGGCGAAGCACACGTTCACGAGACGGCCGCTGGCCCAGATCGGGCAACACTCGCCCAAGCCGAGTACGACCGCCAAGAGACTCGCCTCGCTGGAGTCGTGGCCCGCCACGGCTGGATGCTGTTTGGCGTGCGAGTTTTCGGCATTTTGCTCGCGAGCGCGGGAGTGGCCGGCGCTATCGCCGCGCGACAGTCGGAGTAGTCGCCGGCGTCCGACTACTCGCTGGCCGACTCATTCGCCGCGGCGCCCGCTGCGTTCGCATTCCCCGTCGCGGCGGACTTCAAGCTCTCATAGTCGTCGGACAGAAACGGCATGAGATGGGATACATCGACGCCGCCGAGCTGCGCCTCTTCCCACCAGGTCTGCGCCTTTTCCAGCAGCGTCTTGCGGTCCCCTCGGGCCACGGCGTAGTACGCTCCCTTCACGACGCGGCTCGTCGGATCGCTCCCATCGAGTTGCTGATCGACGATGGCCTGCGCCAGACCCGGCGGCAACTCGGCATAAGGATAATTGCGATTCTGCCCGGCGGTTCTCACGATTACCCGATCGGGCAAGACCTCGACAAAGCTGACGAAAGCGCTCGTACCGACCTGCAGATCCTTCGTTTCGAGGCTCTTGGCCCCCGCTTCGACCGCTGCGCGGAATTGCTTGACGTAGTCGCCTACTTCGCGAAGCCGCGAGACCATCTTTTGGTGTTCGTCGGCCTGGGCCAGTTCTGCGGCCTGGGCGATGAACTTGTCGGCCTCGTCAAAGTTCTGTTCGGTCAGCGCGGTCCTTCCCATCGTGAGCGCCTCGGCCAGCGCTTCCAGTTGCTGCGGCGACGCCGTCTTCGGCTTCTCGGGCGCAGGTGCGGGAGGCAATGGCATAGGTTCAGGTTTCGGTACAGGCATCGCTGCCGGAGTTGACGTCGTCTCGGGCGTTGGAACTTCGGTCGCGGGCGCTGGTGATGGTGCGGGCGCTGATGATGGCCCGGGGATCGCCGGAGGACTTGGTTCTGCGGGTGCTGTCATCTCTGGCAACTGTTCGACTGTGCTCGGAGTCAGAGGGTTAGGAATTGCGGGCACCGAATCTGGCGTAGCCGAATTCGTCCCGATCGGTTGCTCCGTGATCGGCACAGTTCCTTGCCCAGTGGCCGATGGTGGTGTCGTTGGGCGATCAGCGACGCGTCGCGGCGTACCGCCGGGAAGCTCGCTCTCCAAGGTGCGACCCATCGGCGCGGGGGCATCGCTCCCGTCCATCTGCGTGTTCTGAGCGACGGTCGTCGAGTTGGCGCTGGTTGAGCCACCTCCAGACATACCGAAGTAAATACCACCAGCGGCCAATAACGCGATGCCGGCCGCGCCGGCAATGAACATCAGATTTTGCTTGGCCTGATCTGCCCGCCGAGCATTGCGCATCGCGAGCGATTTGGCACTCGTGCCGACGCCGCTGACTTCGCCGAGCGGCCCCGTTTCGAGCGCGGCCCCAGTTCCGTTCGTGGAGACCGGCCCCATCGAAACGGCAGTCCCGACGGGGATTGCTCCGCCCACGGCGCCGACGCCCGCCGGACCGCTCACGCCCTCGGCAGGGGTAACTCCCGGAATGGCAACTGGGGCCATCGGGTCGACTGCTCCGGTGTAGGGTCTAGCAACCGCATATCCAACGGGGACTCCCCCGGCTGGCGGCGGTGGACTCGGCGGCGCCGCATACGGCATCGCCATAGGCGCATGACCGGCCCCCGCCATCATTCCAGGCGGATAACCGTGCGGGGGTGCATATCCCGTTGGGGGCGCGTATCCAGGGTGCGGAGCGTATCCGGCCATCTGTGGATGAACCGGATACGCGACGGGAACCGCTAGAGTAGGTGATCCAATGGCCGATGCTGGAGTAACAACCGCAGTCGGGCTCGAACTGGCGGCAGCGGTAGCACCGGTGGCTTGGGGTACCAACTCGGGCTGAGTCGTGGGCCGAGAGGGCGCAGGTTGTGTGAACGAAAGTTGCTTCGCTTCGGTCGCCTCGCGGGGGGACGTCGTCAGGTCTGTTCCGGGGTCGTTCGTTGCTTCACGCTGCTTCGGACCCATTCCTGGCGGATAGCGATCAGGATTGATCTTCACTGGCGGCAGCCGATCGGCCTTGGCTGGATTTGCCGCAGCGGGATTTGTCGCGGCCGGCTTCGAAGTTGAGTTGGGGCTGCCACGCAGCCCGCGGTCATACTCTGCACGACTGGCTGCATCGAGCAGGCAAGCCTTCGCCCCGTACAGTTCGTCGAGCAGTTGCGACCACGCCTTGGCGTGCACCCCGGGACGATAGCCGCGAACCTTCGCCATCGCGCGGTCGGCTGCGATTGCAATCGTCTCTTCGTCGCTCTCGAAATCACGGAGGCTCAGCAACTGATAGTGGTTGGGCTCGGTCAGTTCGACCGGCAAGCTGAGCCACTGGCTATACGGATGAAAGGAGTCTGCCATCAAGTGCCTCAAGTCGCTGTTCGCGGCGGGTTCCAGCCGCCAGCTTGGACCTCCGGGCGGGGCCCAACGCCTAACTCCACAATACGTGCGAAACGATTGCCAGGCAAGGACTTGCGCCGAATGCCGGCTTCCGCTGTATACCAAGAACGGTCGGCTGATCCGGTTGTACTCGCCCGACCTGGGCGACTAACCAGCTGGTAAAACGGCCCCTACAAGCGATACTTCAGAGAATCCAAACCGGCAGCTGGTTCGTCTAACCAGGAGCGGCAGGCCGCCTCGATTCCGAGCGTACGGCAAATATCGGCCCGCTGGGGCGGGCTTGCAGGAAATGCCGACGGAAATGCATTTCGCCCTCTCTTTTTCCTTGACTCGCGTGCAAGGCTTCGCGTGATGATTCGCAAGATTTCGTTGGGTATGACGTGCCTCGGACTATTGCTAACCGGCCTACTTGTGGCGGGAGCGTATTCGCAAGCTCCTTCCGAGCCCGAGCTTCGCCAACAGTCGCAGAAACTCATGAACGACGGCAATTTCCAAGAGGCCTACGTTGGCTTTCGCAAGCTGTGCCTTGATCCGAACACCGCCCCGGGCGAAGTGAGCAGCGACCTGACCAACGCCATCCAGTGCTTATTCCGCCTGGGGAGGGTCGACGAGTTCGACGAGCTGGTGGAAAGCACCGTCGCCGCCCATGCGAAAAACTGGCGGCTGCTACAGACTGCTGCCAATCAGTATTTGCAAGCGCCGCACCAAGGCTTTCTGATCGCCGGCAAGTATGAGCGCGGCGGACGGCGCGGCGGTGGCGAGGCGAAGAACTCCGTCGAGCGCGACCGCGTGCGGGCCTTGCAACTCTTGCAGCAAGCGATCCCTCTGGCCCAGCAGGATGATAAGAAGGGAGAAGTCTCGCAGTTTTGGCTCAATCTCGGCGAATCCCTGCTCAATCACCGCGGCTTCGTCGAAGCGTGGCGGTTGCAGTACCTGACCGATCTAGCGACCCTCCCCGACCTCGACGAAGGTTTCTTCGGCTTCCGGGAATACAACGGTGCACCAGTCGATGCCGAAGGAAAGCCGGTTTTTCATCAGGTGCCGAAAAGCTGGGAAGCGGCCGAGACCGATGGCCAGCGGTGGCGGTGGGCCCTGTCGCAGGCGGTGGAGAACTCGCCCGACCGTTTGAACGCCGTGCGGATGCACATGGCGAGTTTCTTCCAGCAGCAATTCGGCGTCGAATCGATGCAGTTCGGCGGCCGCGGCCGAGGATTTGGATTCGGTCCGACGGGTAACGACGACACGGAGAAGAACGAGAGCGGTACGTTTGCCCTGCACACTCTGAAAGAAACCGAAACGATCGCCAAG